>JAJXTX010000342.1 GCA_021783385.1 Pseudomonadota bacterium | reverse complement strand
TGTCGCAGGCATTCCGCCAGGCATTGCATGAGCTCCCCGCGGACATGCGGGTCAAGCTGATGATCTACAAGCTGTTCGACCGCTACGTGCTGTCCGCGCTGGAGGAGCTCTACCAGGAGATCAATCTTGAACTGGTGCGCGCCGGCGTGTTGCCGCAGCTGCGCCACGAAGTGCTGCGCAGCCCTGGCGGCAAGACTGCCACCGGCACCGGCGCCGCCGGTCAGTCAGTGGCAGCCGGGGCCGTCGCCAGCGAGGAGGTTGGCGAGATCCCCAGCGACCTGCTGCAGACGCTGCATGCGCTGTTCAGCGCGCGCCGCGGCCAGGTCTCCGCCGGGGGGAGCGTCAAGCAGGCGACGAGTGGCCCGCTGCCCTCGGCCAACGAGCTGCTCGGCGCGCTGAGCGTGCTGCAGAGCCAGATTGCCAGCGCCGGCCCGCTGCCGCAGGCGATGCCGGACGACGCCGCCGCGCTCAGCCGCGAGGTGCTGCAGCTGAAGAGCCAGCTGCTGAGCCAGATCGGCGCGCTGCGCGGCGAGCGCTCCACCCACGTTGCCACCATCGACGAGGACACCATCGACCTGGTCGGCATGCTGTTCGAGTTCATCCTGGAGGATCGCAACCTGCCGGCGCCGATGCAGGTGCTGCTGGCCCGGTTGCAGATCCCCTACCTCAAGGCGGCGATCCTCGACCGCAAGATGTTTGCGCATCGCCAGCATCCGGCACGCCGGTTGCTGGACGGGCTGGCCGAGCAGGCCAAGGGCTGGTCAGAGGAATCCGATCGTGACCGCCGCCTGTATGACAAGGTCAAGGGCATCGTCGAGCAACTGCTGCACGACTTCGACGACGACATCGGCATCTTCGATCGCCTGCTGGTCGATCTGCAGCAGTTCCAGGACATCAACAAGCGCCGCTCCGAACTGGCCGAACAGCGCGTGGCGGAATCCACCCGCGGCCGCGAAAAGCTTGAACTGGCCCGCCGGCTGGCCGCGCGCGAGATCATCGACCGCATCGGCGAGCAAAAGCTGCCGCCGCTGGTGCACGGTGTGCTGGTGCGCGCGTGGGCCAATCATCTGGTGCTGACCGTGCTGCGTCAGGGTGAGGCCTCGCCCGAGTTCAAGGCCGCGCTGCGCTTCGTCGACAGCTTCATCGCCAGCACCCGGCCAGCCCGCGATGCCGAGAGCCGGCAGGCGCTGCGGAAGCTGCTGCCCGGCATCGAACGTTCGCTGCGGCTGGGCCTGGCCAACGTGGCGTTCCAGGAAAACGACATCGAGCGGCTGCTCGCCCAGCTGCATGTCTATTACCGCCAGCAGCTCGGCGAAAAGCTCGAGGCCAGCGAGATCGCTCCGGTCGAGGAGGACACCGCGATGCTGGCGATACCCGACAGCATCCAGCCGATCGTCGATCGCGAGGCGCAGGCCGACGAAACCCTCGACGACGATCCGGTGATGGTGTCGCCGGACAGCCCCGAGTGGCACCAGGTGCAGGCGCTGCAGCCGGGCACCTGGCTGGAGTTCTGCCTTGCCGATGAGCCGATGGCGCGCGCCAAGCTGTCATGGATCAGTCCGATGAGCGGGCGCTACCTGTTCGTCAACCGGCGGGGGCTGAAGGTGGCCGATTACACGCCGCAGGCGCTGGCCGTGCTGATCGCCGACGGGCATGCCCGCGTACTGGCCACCAACGCGCTGTTCGACCGCGCGATGAGCGCCATCGTGGGCCGCCTGAAGCAGCCCGGCGACGGCCTGGCCACCGACAGCGAATGAGTCCGGATACCCTGACGGCACCGTCCGCTGCGCAGATCGCTGGTGACGTCGAACGTGCCCTCGCCGAGGATCTCGGCAGCGGCGACGCCACCGCCGAACTCCTGCCGGACGAGGCCCGCGCCGAGGCCACGCTGACCTGCCGCGAAAGCGCGATGATCGCCGGCATCCCGTGGTTCGATGCCTGCGTGCGCCGCATGGACCCGTCCGCGCGGATCGACTGGCACACCGCCGATGGTCAACGAGTCGCCGCCGGTACGCTGATCTGCCACCTCGACGGGCGCGCGCGCGCGCTGGTGAGCGCCGAGCGCTCGGCGCTGAACTTCCTGCAGCTGCTGTCGGGCACCGCCACACAGACCGCCGAGTACGTGGCGGCGGTAGCCGGCACCGGCGTGCGCGTGCTGGACACGCGCAAGACCGTGCCCGGCCTGCGTCTGGCGCAAAAGTACGCGGTGCGCTGCGGCGGTGGCCACAACCATCGCATGGGCCTGCACGACGCGATCCTGGTGAAGGAAAATCACATCATCGCCGCCGGCGGCATCGCCGCTGCGGTGCAGGCGGCGCGGCGGCTGCATCCGCAGCTGCTGCTGGAGGTCGAGGTGGAGAACCTCGATGAACTGGCGCAGGCGCTGGCCGCCGGCGTGGATCGCGTGCTGCTGGACAATTTCAGCCTGCCGCTGATGTGCGCGGCGGTGCGGCAGGCCGCCGGGCGGGTACCGTTGGAAGCCTCCGGCAATGTCGATCTGCACACCATCGGCGACTACGCACGCACCGGCGTCGATTTCATCTCGGTCGGCGCACTGACCAAGCACGTGCGTGCCGTCGACCTGTCGCTGCGGCTGCGGCTGGGCTGATTGATCGGCGCGCCGCTTGCCTGCGGCCACCCGCGCCCACACACTGCCTGGATGAGCGATCTTTCCAACCTGCTGCTGTTGCTGCTGCTGGGCAGCGTGGTGGGCCTGTGGCTGAAACTCAGCGTGGCGCGCGAGCGCGCCATGCAGGAGGCGCGACGGCAGTGTCTGCAGCACGGCCTGCAGTTGCTCGACGAGACGGTCGGTCTGCGCGGCGTGGGTCTGCGTCGCGCGCATGGGCAGCGCCGCATCGAACGCTGCTACGGTTTCGAAGTGAGCATTGACGGCAACGACCGCGAGCCGGGTCGCCTGTGGATGATCGGCAGC
>JAJXTX010000341.1 GCA_021783385.1 Pseudomonadota bacterium | reverse complement strand
GACGTCCCGCCGCAGCCGCCTCAGAACGGCGCGCGATGGTGGACGAAGAACTGCTGCAGGAACGCCTGCCGCGCGGCGCCGCGGTCGACCTCGGTATGCGTGTGCGCATCGATGACCTGGCGCAGCAGGCCACCCTCGGATGCGCGCACCGCGGGCCAGTGCGGCAGCCCCGCGATATTCGGATTGCCGGTCTTTATGAACTGCGCGAAATAGCCTTCCATCACCTGCGCGGTGGCGCGGTCGGCCGGCGTCCACGCGTAGACCTTGTTGCCGTCGAGGTTGCCCAGCGCGTACTCGATCTCGCCGCTGTGCACCGCGCCGGCGTCGGGCCGCTCGCCGGGCGCGGGCTGACGCCTGGCCGGGCGCGGCTGCGCGAAGTAGTAGAAGTACACCGGCGCATGGCTGCTGTGCCGCTGCAGATCCATCCAGCGCCACGTGCTGTGGGCGATGAAGATATCGCCCGCCAGCGCGGTGGCCGAGCGCTGCACCTGCGCCTCGCTGCTGCCGGGATACAGCGCCAGCGCGCGCGCCGCCTCGGCGCCGAACAGCCGCTGCAGTGCCGCCCGGTAGTGCGCCGGCGTGGGTGACTCCTTCTGCAAAATGGCGGTGTAGTAGCCCTCCTGCGAATTCGTGCCGAGCAGCAGCGGCACCTGCGCCTGGGCGCCGCGTGCATAGGTGACGGCCGGCGGTTCGGTGAGGAAATAGCCGTCGAGATCGGGCATCGCCGAAGGCGCGCCGGCCTCGCCGCTGGCTTGCAGCAGCGCGCTGGCCGGCATCGCGCGCAGTGCGGCCAGCGAATCGGCGCCGAGCTTCGCGGCAAACGCGTTGCCCTGTCGCTCGGCCTGCGCCAGCGGCAGCGGCGCGATTGGCGCGATCAGCGCGCCGCTCTCGCCGATCGCGCGCGCGAACAGCTGCCGTGACAGCGGCGACGCCATCAGCGCGCTGACCGAGATGGCGCCGGCCGACTCGCCGCCAATCGTCACCTGCGCCGGATCGCCGCCGAAGCGCGCGATATTGGCGCGCACCCAGCGCAGCGCCGCCACCTGGTCGAGCATGCCGTAGTTGCCCGCCGCGTGCTGCGGCGATTCGGCGGCCAGCGCCGGCAGCGCCAGGAAGCCAAACACACCCAGCCGATAGCTCACCGTCACCGTGACGATGCCGCGCGCCGCAAGGCTGGCGCCGTCGTAGCGCGGCTCCGAGCCGTCGCCGCCGACGTAGCCGCCGCCGTAGAAGTACACCAGCACCGGCAGCTTTGCCGACGGGCCGGAAGCCGCCGCCGGCGTCCACACGTTCAGGTGCAGGCAGTCCTCGCTCATGCCGTCGCTGCGGAACACCATGTCGGAAAAAAGTGGCAGCTGCATGCAGCGCGGCCCGAAGCGCTGCGCCACGCGCACGCCGGTCCACGCCGGAGCCGGCTGCGGCGGCCGCCAGCGCAGCGCGCCGACCGGCGGCGCCGCATAGGGAATGTCGCGAAACTCGCGCAGGCGCACGCCGTCGAGCTGCGCCCAGCGGCCTTCCAGCGTGCCCGCCGCCAGCGTCACGCGCGGTGCCGGTGCGCCGCTGTCTAGCGTCGCTGCGCTGGCGGCCGCGGCGACACCCAGCAGCACGGCGGCCAGCCACAGCGCTCGCGTGCGCAGACGCGTGGGCGACGGGGAAACGGATACGCGCGTAGTGACAATCGTCATGCGGAAAGGCCCTGTTGATGGAAGCATCATTCCACAGCATGCCGCGCGGGATCGAGTGAAGTCGCTCCCGCCAGCCTGCCGCTCAGCGCGCCGCCGGCGGCGCGGCGGACTCGGCGGCGCGGATGTCCGGATCGTCGAGGTGTTCGGCCTTCCAGATCATCGCGCGGTGGATGCGGGTCCAGCCGCTCGGATGATCGAAGAACACGAACTCCTCCATCAGGCCTGGATGCATCTTGCGGTATTCGGACAGCTGCACCGCCGCCTCGGCGAAGCCGTCCGGCTGACGCGCGGCGTTGAGGCCGAACGCGTCGGCCTCCGCCTCCATGCTGCGGGTGAGCGTGTTGGTGACCGGCGTCATCAGGAACATGAAAATCGTGAACAGCGCCGCCACCAGCGGCAGCCCGGCCACGTCGCCGATGCCGCGGATGCCCCAGCGCGCGCCCCAGCGGCGCTGCGCGTGCTCGAAACCCCAGCGCACGAAGGCAAAGCCGAGCACGATGATCAGCCCGAAAAACACCACGCCCTTGTACACGTGGTTGAGCACGTAGTGGCCCATCTCGTGGCCCAGCACCGCCTTGATCTCGGCCGGGCTGCTGCGCCTGAGCAGGTTGTCGTTGAGGCTGATGCGGGTGGTGCCGAACATGCCGCTGACGTTGGCGCTGATGCGCTTGCTCTGCTTCGACGCATCGAACCAGTACACGTCGGTGGCGGGGATGCCGTTGGCGCGCGCCATCGACAGGATCTGCGCCTTCAGCGGGGTGTCCGGCAGTGACTGGTAGGTATTGAACAGCGGCGCGATGTACACCGGCGCGATGGTCGCGACGAACACCACGAACGCGATCGCCACCCCGGCGCCCCACAGCCACCACGTGCGCGTGGCGCGGCGGATCACCGCATAGATGATCACCAGCGCCAGCGTGCCCAGCACCAGCCCCACCAGCAGCGCCTTGGCCTGATCGCCCAGCCACTGCTCCAGATTCTGGCTGGACAGGCCGTACTGGTGCTCGCGCACGAAGCCCTCGTAGATGTTCCACGGCAGCGTCAGCAGGGAGGTCAGCGCGATGTATTGCAGCGCGTAGATCGCGGTCTGCAGCCAGCGCCAGCGGGTGATGCGCTCGGCCGCATCGCGCATGCGCGCGGACAGCCGCGAGCCCAGCAGCAGCCAGGCCACGCCCAGCGCCACCAGCGCATCCCACAGGATCAGCCAGTAGCCGCCCTCGAAGTACGCGTCGGAGCGGGCGCGCGCCTG
>JAJXTX010000340.1 GCA_021783385.1 Pseudomonadota bacterium | reverse complement strand
CCGTAGCTGGCGAGCGTGCGGGTGGGGTAGATGCCGGTGTTGCGCACGTCGCCCCACTTCTTGTTCAGCAGGTTGAGGAAGTTGTACACGTCCAGCCGGATCTCGCCCTTGTTGCCGGGGAAGATGCCCGGGATCTCCTGCGAGAAGCTCATGTCCAGCTGGGTCACCCACGGCGTCACCGCGCCGTTGCGGCTGGCCACCTGGCCGCGATGGTCGCGCAGGTACGGGTTGCTGGCGATGAAGTCCTGGAACTGCTGGATCGTCTGCGCGCTGGTACCCGCCGTATAGGCCACCTTGGCGTCGTTGACGGCGGGGATGTAGACCGGATCCCAGCCGGCGATGCTGTCGCCGTTGGCGTCGTTGGCGAAGATCCAGGTGTACGGCGTGCCGCTGTGGCCGTTGTAGAACATCGACACCTGGCTGCGGTAGTCGCCGAAGAACTTGTGCTGCCAGTTCAGCGACAGCTTGACGCTCTTGGCGGTGTTGTAGTTCGAGGTGGCGGCCACATCCGAGTTCGGGTTCAGCCGCGCCACGCGCGAATAGCCGCTGAAGGCGATGGTGTCGGCGCCCGGATCGACGTCGGTGGCGTGGTTGAAGGTGATGCTGGCATTGCCCGAGAAACCGTTCGCGAACGGCTTGCTCAGCGCCAGCGTGAAGCTGTCCGACTTGCCCTTGTGGGTATTCGTGAGCAGGGTCGAGGCGGTGCTGAAGGCGCGGTTCTGGTTGGCCAGCGCGTCCTTCGAGGTGGGCGCCTCGCCCGGCGTCTTCCAGTACTGCAGGCGGCCGTCCGGCAGCACGCCGGTGGGCGCGCCGAAGTTGATCGCCTGATACAGGATGCCGTCGCGCACCTGGATGTGCTGGTACTCGGCCGAGGCCACCAGACCCCACCACGGCAGCTCGCGGTCCAGCGCCAGGCTGGCCTTCCATACCGTCGGCAGGCGGAAGTTCTGCGAGATGGTGTCGATCGAGCCGGCACCGCCGCCGGCGGGAATGTTCTGCTTGTACGGGTCCGGGCTGAACGGTGCCAGCGCCGGGTTGAAGGTGGTGTAGGAGAGCAGGGTGACGCCGTTGTTCTGGTACGGGTTGGTCATCCACACCGTCGGCGGCGAGGTCTGGAACAGGCCGACGCCACCGCGCAGCTGGGTCTTGTACGAGCTGTCGAACTGGTAGTTGAACGACAGCCGCGGCTCGACCACGCGGTTGGCCGAACCCACGGTGTAGTTGTTGCGGTAGCCGAAGGCCTGCTGGAAGGCGGGGTTGTTGATCGGCGGATTGCTGGAATGCGGGATGTCCACGCGCACGCCGTACTGCAGCGAGAGCTGGTCGCTGACCTGCCAGGTGTCCTGCAGGAACGGGCTGTACTGGCTGTAGGTCCAGCGGCCGGCGATGTCGTTGAGCGTGTAGCCCGGCGCCGGGTGATACAGGATGTAGGAGTTGTAGTTGCCGGCCTGGAAGTTGCTGATGCCCCAGAAGTTGTACTGGCCGAATTCGGTCTGGCCGAAGAGGTTGTTGATCTTGTTGCTCTGGTAGTCGATGCCGCCCTTGATCGCGTGATCGCCGGCGTAGTAGGTGCCGGCCAGGAATACCGTGAACTTCTTCGTGTCGATGTGGTTGTAGTGGCGGAAGCGCTCCTTGCCGAGGTTCACCGACGGGCCCTTGCCGGTGGGCGACAGGTTCACGTTGATCGCCGGCTCCTGGTAGGGCGCGGTGGTGTCCTGCACGAACTTCTGATAGCCGACCTTCGCCTCGGTGGAGAAGTTTTCGGTCCAGTCATCGAATACGTGCGCCACGTAGTTCTTGGTGCTGATCGCCTTGGTGTAGGTGTAACTGGTCAGGCCGATGCTGTTCGGGCTGTTGCCGGCCACGGCGGGCAGCAGCTCCTTGGTGTCCTGATAGGTGAAGCTGGCGCGGTGGTTGTTGCTGATGTTCCAGTCGATCTTGCCGAGGTAGCGCTTGTCGTCGTAGGCCAGGCCGGTGGCGCCGCCGAAGTTGCCAGGCGTCAGGCCCAGCTGCTTGGCGGCGTCGATGATCTTCTGCAGGTCGCCGGGCGAGACCTTGTTGCTGGTCGAGGCGCCCTGGCCGAGCGTGGTGTCCAGCCCGTTGGCGGAGTCGGCGCCGATGCCGTTGGTGCGCTCGTGCTCGGCGGCGACGAAGAAGAACAGCTTGTCCTTGATGATCGGGCCGCCCACGGTGAAGCCGCCGGTCCAGTCGTTGGTGTAGCCCTTGTACCGGTAGCCGGGGTTGCTGCTGGGCAGCCAGCCGGCGTCGCCGACCAGCTTGCCGGCATTGCGGTAGACGTAGTACGCCGAGCCGTGAAACTGGTTGGTGCCGGTCTTGGTCACCGCGTTGATGTCGGCGCCGACGGTGTCGGAGGTGACGTCGTAGTTGGCGGTGGAGATGTTGTACTCGGCGATCGTATCCGGCGAGATCGCGGCCTTCTGGTAGGGCAGGCCGTTGGCATTCAGGCCGAACGGGTCGCCCTGGCTGACGCCGTCCACGCTGATGTTGTTGTAGCGGTTGTTCATGCCGTTGGCGGAGATCGAGCCCACGCCCTGGTCGATCACGGTGATGCGCGGATCCAGCCGGGCGATGTCGTCGATCGAGCGGTTGCCCTGAGGCGTGGCCTGCAGCTGACGCTGCGAGATATTGGTCGACAGCCCCTTGTTGTCCGAGGAAAAGGTCTGCGCCAGGGCCGAGGCGCTCACTGTCACTGCGCCCAGCGTGCGCGCATCCGGCGTGCCGGCATTCATGCTCAGGTTGATCGCGGACGACTGGCCCAGCTGCAGGTAGACGTTGCCCTGCTCGGCGGCCGGCAGGCCCGCCTTGCTGGCCGTGATCTCGAACGGCCCGCCCACGCGCAGGCCCTGCGCGGTATAGCGGCCGTCGGCGTCGGTGACGGTTGCCTTGGTGGTGCCCGAGGGCTGGTGCACGATGGTCACCGTGGCGCCGGC
>JAJXTX010000339.1 GCA_021783385.1 Pseudomonadota bacterium | reverse complement strand
CGTTGTAGCGCCGCGCGGCCAGCATCACCCGGCTGAAGAAATCGGCGCGCTGATCGCCAGCCGCCAGCCAACGGTCGAATTCGGCATCGTCAAACGCGTGCCGCACGCTGGCCTCCCAATCGACCAGATCGAAGGACGGAAACGCCTCGAACACCACGTGCGCGGCTTCCGGATCGAAGCCGAGGTTGAACTCGGCAGGCAGCCTGCCCGTGTTGCCGTGGCCGGTCACCGCGCCGCCCATCACGACCAGCCGGGCAACCCGCGCGGGCAGCGTGGGATCGAGCCGCAGCGCCAGCGCCAGATTGGTCAGCGGCGCCAGCGCCACCAGCGTCAGCTCACCCGGACGCTCGCGGGTCAGCCGCAGCAGCGCCAGCGCCGCCGGCTCCGCCGTCGCGGCCGCCTGCGGCTCGGGAAAGCCGACATCGCCGAAACCATCCTGCCCGTGCACGAAGGCGGCGTCTTCCTCCGGCGCATGCACCAGCGGCATGGCGCAGCCAGCGAACACCGGCGTGCCGACCCCGAGCAGGTCGACCAGCGTGCGCGCATTGCGCACGGTATGTGCGAGCCCGACATTGCCCGCGGCAATGCTCAGCCCGGCCACGTCGGCGTGCGCATGCGCCATCAGGATCGCCAGCGCGTCGTCCACGCCCGGATCGGTGTCAATCAGCAGCTGCGGTCGGCTCATGGCGGCTCGGTAATGGGAGATAACGCACATGCTATCGGGCTTTTCGCTGCCGGCGGACCCCTTCCTGCGGAGACGCCGGCGCGCGGCTCCGCCGCTGCGCCCCGCTTCTCACGCATGCACGTAGCGGGCGGCACCACCGATCCAGCGTTCGATCAACCGTTCGGCCTGCTGCGGATGCGCGGCCAGCATGCGTTCGCCAACCTGCTGCACCGCCGGCAGCAGATGCGCGTCGCGCGCCAGGTCGGCGATGCGGAAACTGAGCTGGCCGGTCTGCCGCGTGCCCAGCATTTCGCCCGGGCCGCGCAGCTGCAGATCCTTCTCGGCGATGCGGAAGCCGTCGCTGGTTTCGCGCATCACCTGCAGCCGCTCGCGCGCCAGCTGGCCCAGCGGCGGCTGGTACAGCAGGACGCAGTTGGAGGCGATCGCCCCGCGCCCGACCCGGCCGCGCAGCTGGTGCAGCTGGGCCAGCCCCAGCCGCTCGCTGTTCTCAATCACCATCAGACTGGCATTGGGCACATCCACGCCGACCTCGATCACGGTGGTGGCCACCAGCACCGCCAGCTCGCCGGCCTTGAATGCCGCCATCACCGCCTGCTTTTCCGCCGGCTTCATGCGGCCATGGATCAAGCCCACACGGAAGCCGTCCAGCGCGGCGGACAACTCCGCGTGCGCCACTTCGGCGGCCTGCGCGCGCAGCTGCTCGGATTCCTCGATCAGCGTGCATACCCAGTACGCCTGCCGACCTTCGCCGCAGGCGACATGGATACGCTCGATCACTTCGCTCCGGCGCGCGTTGGAGATCGCGATGGTCTGCACCGGCGTGCGGCCGGGTGGCAGCTCGTCAATCGAGGAGATGTCCAGATCGGCATACGCGCTCATCGCCAGCGTGCGCGGAATCGGCGTGGCAGTCAGCACCAGCTGGTGCGGCACCTGCTGCGCGGCCGCGTCGGCGCCCTTGTCATGCAGGGCGAGCCGCTGCTGCACGCCGAAGCGATGCTGCTCGTCGACGATCACCAGCCCGAGCTGCGCGAATGCCACGCCTTCCTGCATCAGTGCATGCGTGCCGATCACCACCGCGGCGCCGGCGGCCACCCGCTCCCGCGCGCGCTGGCGTGCCTTGCCGGTGACCTTGCCGGTCAGCCACTCGACCTCGACGCTGAGCGGCTGCAGCCAGTGGCGAAAATTATGCAGATGCTGCTCGGCCAGCAGCTCGGTCGGCGCCATCAGCGCCACCTGATAGCCCGCCTCCACCGCGTCCAGCGCGGCCAGCGCCGCGACCACCGTCTTGCCGCTGCCCACATCGCCCTGCACCAGCCGCAGCATCGGCTGCGCGCGGGACAGATCGGCGGCGACTTCGCCGCTGACGCGTCGCTGTGCGGCGGTCAGTTCGAACGGCAGGCCCGCCAACAGCTGCCGGCACAGGCGGCCATTGCCGGCCAGCACCGGCGCGCGGCGGCGGCGCACAGCGGCGCGCATGCGCTTGAGGCTCAGGTGCTGGGTCAGCAACTCCTCGAATGCCAGCCGCTGCTGCGCCGGATGACGGCCGAGCGTGAGCTGGCCCAGGTGCGCGTCCGGCGGCGGCCGGTGCACGTACAGCAGCGCATCGCGCAGCGCGGCCAGACCATGCTCGGCGCACAATCCGGGCGGAATCAACTCCAACTCGGCCACCGGTGGCAGCAGCGCCAGCGCCTTGCCGATCACCGTGGCCAGGCGCTTCTGGCCGAGGCCTTCGGTGGTCGGATACACCGGACTCAGCAATTCGTCGACGACCACTGCATCACCGCGGGCCAGCCGCTGGTACTGCGGATGCACCATCTCCAGCCCCTGCACGCCGAAGCGTATCTCGCCGTAGCAGAGCACGCGCGCACCGGGCTGCAGCAGGTCGGCCTGCGCCCGGTTGAAGTGGAAAAAGCGCAGCGCCAGCGTCTGCCCACTGGCGTCGCTGATCGCCACCTTCAGCTGCGGGCGATAGCGGAAGCCACGCTCGACCGCCTCGACCACGCCCTCGACCTGCGCCCGCTCGCCCACCCGCAGGTCGGCAATGGGCGTGACACGGGTCTTGTCCTCGTAGCGCAGCGGCAGGTGAAACCACAGGTCCTGCACCCGCTCCAGGCCGAGCCGGGCCAGCGCCGACAGCAGCGCCGGGCCGACGCCGCCCAGGGCGCTGACCGGCAGCGTGCCCGGGTCGATGCCGGCAGGGAGAACGGGGCGGGCGACGCGGGCGGTCATGCCTCGGCAGCCTAACCGAGCGCGGCCCGCGACTGGAAGCCGGACGTGGTCCGG
>JAJXTX010000338.1 GCA_021783385.1 Pseudomonadota bacterium | reverse complement strand
GTGACCGACTGCCTGCTGCAGGCCGACCGCGCGCCGCTGGCGGCGCTGCGCACCGAGCTCGCGCGGTGCGCGCCCAACCTGATCGCCATCCCCGCGCTGGACGATCGTCACCCCGATCACGCGGCGGGGCACGTGCTGGTACGGCTGGCGCTGGCGCCGTTGGACGATCCGCTGCCGGTGCTCACGTACCTGGTTCACGGTGTCGCGCCGCCGGGTCGCGATCTGGACATCGGCGGCTCTCCGGCGCAGCGGGCCGGCAAGCTGGCGGCGCTGGCCGCGCACCGCAGCCAGATGGCGCTCAGCGGTGGCCGCATGCGTCGCATGGCGTGCTGTCCGGAGCGCTATCGCCGGGTCACGCCACCGGCCAGTCCCGTGGCCACGCTGCCGTGGCGGCCGCCGTTCTGGCTGCAGCCATGGCTGCAGTTGAGCGTGATCACTCCGGCCGGCACGCATAGCTGGCGCTGGCGCGCGGCCCCGCTGCTGCGCGACGCCAGCGGCCGTAATCAGCTGCCGGCTGCTGCCGGCGTCGGCCGGCCGCGGTTTGTGCGCCTCGCGTTGCGGCTGCCGACGCCGTGGATCTTCGATTACTGGGGCTGGCGCGAACTGTGAGGCGGCGCCCGCACGCCGGCCTTGCGTCAGCCGCGCGACAGGGCTAGCTTTTGACGGCGGGGGAGAAGGTGAGGGCGGCGCAGCACAGGGGTGTGTCATGCCCGCGATCTCATCCAGGCAGGCAATCATTTCCGCAGATCGAGGCTTCGCCCGGGCGAAGCCGACGTTGCCGCTCCGTTCATCCGGCTGGCTTACTGAATGCGCAATCCGAGTCAGAATTCGATTCCGTCCGAGCTGAACGCTCCGGCTGCTGCGTTGAGCGAGCGCTTCTATGCGGCCCTTTCGGACATCGGCCAGCTGCTGGTGCGCTCGCTCGAACCGGCGGTGCTGTACGAGGGGGTGATCGAGGTGCTCGAGCGCCGCGTCGGCGCGCGACTGGTGATGGTGGGCGAGGTCGATCACGGCACCGGCTGGTTCCAGCGGATGGCGCCGGCGCAGATTCCCGCTGGGCTCGAGGACATCTATCCGGAGCGCCTGCCGCTGACGCTGGCGCACCCCTCGTTCTGGCGAGGTCTGCCGCAGTTGGAGGCGGATATTCGCTGTACGCCCGGGCTGGAGATGTTTCGCACGGTCTACGAGCGTCACCGCGTCGCCGCGGTGGTGGCGGTGCCGGTGATGAAGTTCGGTGAGGTGCGCGCGGCGCTGGTGATCCGCGCCAGCCACGCCGATTTCCTTTCGCCATCGATGATCGAGCTGCTGCAACAGGCGGCGACCAGCATCGGGCTGGGACTGGAGGCACACGAGCAGCGCACCCTGCTGCTGCAATCGGTGCAGGAGGAAGCGCGCCAGCGGCGGGCGCTGCGCTTGCTCAGCGAGATGGTCAAGGTCATAACCCGCAGCGCGGATGAGGCGGCCCTGCTCGCCGACGCCTGCGCCGTGGTGCATCGCGTCGGCGGCTACCGGTTGGCCCGGGTGAGCCGGCTCGACGATGCTACGGGGCAGGCCGGACGGGGCGAGTCGCAGGCTGGTCTGGCCGACGCGCCGGGGTCGGGACCGACGCCCGCCGCGGCGATCGAGGCGGCGCTGGCGACGGCCTTGCGCGACGGCGTGCCGGAGGTTCGACGCGCGCCATGGCCGGTCGGCGCGGCGATTCCGGAGCCCGCGCTGCAGGCGATGCTGACCCTGCCGCTGCGGGTGGACGGTGCCGTGGTCGCTGCGCTGGTGATCGGCGCCATCGACGCGGATGCGTTTGCCCCGGTCGAGGTGCAGGTGTTCGCCGAAATGGCCACCGAACTGGGGCTGGGCATGCAGATGCAGCGCAGCCGCGCGGCCCGGCTGCAGGCCGAGCATGCGCTGCAGTACAACCTGGAGCATTTCCGCACGATCCTTGCCAACCAGCAGTCCGGCATTCTGGTGGTGGCCGAGGACAACACGGTGAAGTTTGCCAACGAGGCGTTCTGCCGGCTGTTCGGCTTCAAGGAGTCGCCAGCGGAGCTGGAAAATCAGCCCGCCGCCGCGATCCATGCGCGTCTGCAGCAGGCCTACGGCGATCCGGAGCGGGAATTCCGGCGCCTGCGCACCCTGCTGGCCGACGGCGTGGCGGTCAGGGGCGACGAAGTGGTGATGAGCGACGGCCGCATCTTCGTGCGCGACTTCACGCCGATCCGCATCAACGGCGTGGCGCAGGGGCGAATCTGGAACCAGCGCGACATCACCGAACAGAAAATGCACGAGGCCAGCGTCGAGCGGCTGGCTTTCTACGACGTGGTCACCGGCCTGCCCAATCGGCGTCTGCTGTTCGAGTTGCTGGAGCAGGCGCGCAGCAGCGCCGTGCGGCAGCAGTCGCTGCTGGCGGTGGGGGTGCTCGATCTGGACCGCTTCAAGAGCATCAACGACAGCGTCGGACACGACGGCGGCGACCGCGTGCTGGCCGAGGCATCGACGCGCATCCTCGCCATCCTGCGCAAGGAGGACGTGCTGGCGCGCTTTGGCGGCGACGAATTCGCGCTGGTGATCGCCGGCCTCGACAGCCGCGAGCAGCTGGAAGTGATCTGCCGCTGCATCCTGCAGGCGCTGCGCGCGCCGTTCGAACTGATGGGCGAGCAGGTGCACCTGTCGGCGAGCATCGGCTGGACGCTGTTTCCGCTGGACAACTCCGACGCCGAGGGGCTGGTGCGCCACGCCGACCTGGCCATGTACGTGGCCAAGGAGGAAGGCAAGGATCGCGGCGCGGTCTACGAACCGGCGCTGGAGCTGGAGCAGCATCGCCTGCAGGCGATGCGCGAGCGCATCGGCCAAGCCCTGGTGCAGTCGCAGCTGCGGCTGCTGTATCAGCCGATCGTCTACATCGACGGCCTGCCCGGTCTGCACGGCGTGGCCGGGATGGAGGCGCTGGTGCGCCTGCAGGACGCCGAGCTGGGGCTGA
>JAJXTX010000337.1 GCA_021783385.1 Pseudomonadota bacterium | reverse complement strand
TGGTCCTGCGAGGCCAGCGCCACGCGCCACGCCACCGCGGTCTCGTTGGCGTCGGCGGGGCGGATCACGCTGACGCCGGGGATCGCACGCAGGCTGGCCAGCTGCTCCACCGGTTGATGGGTGGGTCCGTCCTCGCCCAGCGCGAGGCTGTCATGGGTGAACACGTGGATCACGTGCAGGCCCATCAACGCGGCCAACCGGATCGCCGGGCGCATGTAGTCGGAGAAGATCAGGAAGGTCGAGCCATACGGCACGAAGCCACCATGCGCGGCCAGTCCGTTGACGATCGCACCCATCGCATGCTCGCGCACACCGAAGTGCAGGTTGCGCCCGGCATGGCTCCAGCCGCCGGCGTCGGAGCCCTGACTGTCCTCGTCCGGCAGCAGCGGCGGATTGAAATCACCCAGCCCGTTCAGATGCGTATAGGTGGACGGATCCAGATCGGCCGAGCCGCCGACCAGCGCCGGCAGCCGCGGCGCGATCGCGTTCATCACCTTGCCGCTGGCGACGCGGCTGGCAAGCCCCCTGGCGTCGGCGGGGAACTCCGGGATGTCCGCGTCCCAGCCGGCGGGAAGTTCGCCGCGAAGACGGCCAAGCAGCTCGTTCGCGAGTTCGGGATACGCTTTCGTATAGCCGTCCAGACGTCCATTCCATGCGGCCTCCGCCTGCGCTCCGCGAGCCAGCGCTGCGCGGAAATGCGCCAGCGCCGGGGCGGGCGTGAGGAACGCCGGCGCGGTTGGCCAGCCCAGCTTCTGCTTGGTCTTTTGCACGTCCTCGACGCCCAGCGGCGAACCGTGCGCCTTGAAGCTGTCCTGCTCGGGCGAGCCGTAGCCGAGGTGCGTGCGCACCAGGATCAGGCTGGGCCGGGTGGTGTCGGCGCGGGCGGCGTCCAGCGCCGCGTTGATCGCCGCCACGTCGTTGCCGTCGGCCACGCTGAGGGTCTGCCAGCCGTATGCCTCGAAGCGCCTGGCGCGATCCTCGGAGAAGGTGATGTCGGTGCCGGCCGAGAGCGTGACGTAGTTGTCGTCGTACAGGCAGATCAGTTTGCCCAGCTTCCAGTGCCCGGCCAGCGAGGCGGCCTCGGCGGCCACGCCTTCCATCAGGTCGCCGTCGCTGACGATCGCCCAGGTGCGGTGGTCGATCACCGTATGGCCATCGCGGTTGTAGCGGGCAGCCAGGTGCGCCTCGGCGAGCGCCATGCCGACCGCATTGGCCAGCCCCTGCCCCAGCGGCCCGGTGGTCACCTCCACGCCGGGCGTGTGGCCGCGCTCGGGATGCCCCGGTGCCTTGCTGCCCCACTGGCGGAACTGCTTCAGGTCGTCCAGCGAGAGCGCGTAGCCGGTGACGTGCAGCAGGCTGTAGAGCAGCGCCGAACCGTGCCCGGCGGAGAGCACGAAGCGGTCGCGGTCGACCCAGTGCGGATTGGCCGGATGATGCTTGAGGTGTCGCGTCCACAGCGCGTAGGCCATCGGCGCGGCGCCCAGCGGCAGGCCCGGATGCCCGCTGTTGGCCTGCTGCACCATGTCCACCGAGAGAAAGCGCAGCGTGTCGATGCACTGCTGGTCGAGCGCGTGGTCGGTCATGGGGAATCCTTCGGCGGGGGACGCCGTCGCCGGAACGGCGGCTCGGTGGAATAGCCGCACGAGGATGGCGGCTGCCGGGTCAAGCGGACGTCAAGTTTTTGCCGTGCCGCGGAGCAACGGGCCCGCTCAGCCGCCCACGCCGAACAGGCTGCCCACGCCGGCGGTGATCGCCATCGCCAGCGCGCCCCAGAAGCTGATGCGCAGGGCGCCGGTGCTGATCTTGGCCCCCCCCGTGTGGGCCGCCAGCGCGCCGAGCATGGCCAGAAACACCAGCGAGGTGCCGAACACTGCGCCGAGCAGGGCCGCCGCCGGCACCAGCAACACCATCAGCAGCGGCAGCGCGGCGCCCACGGCGAAGCTCAGCGCGGAGGCGCCGGCGGCCTGCAGCGGCCGCGCCTTGAGCGCCTCGGTGATGCCCAGCTCGTCGCGTGCGTGGGCATCCAGCGCGTCGTGTGCCATCAGCTGCTCGGCGACCTGCCTGGCCAGCGCCGCGTCGAGCCCGCGGCCCACATAGATCGCCGCCAGCTCCTTGTGCTCGCCGGCGGCGTCGGTTTCCAGTTCGTGCTGCTCACGCGCCAGGTCGGCCTGCTCGCTGTCGGCTTGCGAATGCACCGACACGTATTCACCGGCGGCCATCGACATGGCACCTGCCACCAGCCCGGCGATGCCGGCCACCAGAATGTTCTGCCGCGTGCCGTGCGCGGCCGCCACGCCCAGCACCAGACTGGCGGTGGAGACGATGCCGTCATTCGCGCCGAGCACGGCCGCGCGCAGCCAGCTCATGCGACTGGTGCGATGGCGTTCGCTGTGGCGTCGGGACATGCGCACGAACTCCGGGGTGGATCAGCGAGTCAGCTCAGATCATCCGCTGCAGGGTGTCGTCGCGGCGGACGAAGTGGTGCCACAGCCCAGCCAGGATGTGCAGCCCGATCACGTAATAGAAGATGGTGCCGATGGTGCCATGAATATCCTCCAGCTGGTGCCCCAGCGCGCGGTTGCCCGGCCCGAACAGTGCCGGCAGCAGGGTCACGCCGAACAGCGTCACCGGCTTGCCGCCCACCTGCAGGGTGATTACGCCGAGCAGCGGCTGCACCAGCAGGAACAGGTACAGCGCCAGATGAGTGAGCTTGCTCATCAGCGCCATCGGATGCGCCAGTGCCGGCGTGATCGGCGGCGCCACATGGCGCACGCGCAGCATCAGCCGCGGCAACACCAGCAGCAGCACGGCGATGCCGGCCACGAAGTGCGCGGCCAGGATGTTGGCGCGTACCGCGGTGCCCTTGGGAAACAGGTCGAACACGTTGATGCACACGTACGCCAGCAGCACCAGCGCGAACATGCCCCAGTGCAGCCAGCGGCGGGGTGCGGAATAGCGCGGGCGCGAAAGGATCACTG
>JAJXTX010000048.1 GCA_021783385.1 Pseudomonadota bacterium | reverse complement strand
CCGACGAAATGCTTGGCCCAGTAGGCTTCGTCGAGGCTGGAGATCTGCACGGATTTGCCGGTGGTGGGCGAGTGGATGAACTGGCCGTCGGCAATGTAGATGCCGACATGCGAAATGCGCCGCCTGCCGTGGGTGTGGAAGAACACCAGATCGCCCGGCTTCATGTCGGCGCGCTTGACCTTGAGCCCGGCCAGGAACTGCGACGCCGAGTTGGTCGGCAGCTGCATGCCGATCGCGTGGGCAAACACGTAGCGGACAAAGCCGCTGCAATCGAAACCGGTGGCGGGACTGTGGCCGCCGCGCACATAGCGGATGTCGCGCAGCTTCATTGCCAGTGCGATCAGCGCCTTGCGCAGGTCGGTGACGTTTTCGCTGCCGTCGGCGTTGACCGCGGGAGCGGTCTCGACCGCCTGCCCGACGTCTGCGCCGGGGGCCATGCCGCTGCCCACACCGGCGCTGGCCTGCTCGCCCTGCACGCTCAGGGCATCGGCGTAGCTGGGGGCGCTGGACTGCGCCAGCAGCGGGGAGGAGTTGAACACCGGCAGCTGGTTCAGCACTTGCCGGGAGTTGTTCGCAATCAGCGGAGCGTCAAGGGAAACCGGGGCTTTGGCTTGCAGCGCGCCGGACAGCAGCAGCGCGGAAACGGCAATGGCAAGAACAGACAATCGCTTGATGGGCATGCGGGAGGGATCCCTTGTGATTCACAGGATTGGCCGCCTGCGGAGCTGACGACGTAACTAGGGCGTGAAGTTAACAAGAAGAAGCCACCCGGTTGTTCGATTGAAGTTAACTGAACCCCGTCGTTTCAAAAAACCGGGATACGCGCCACACTCCCATACAAATCATTGATCCTGATAGATATATTCGGCGATTTGGCGTGATCCGGCCGATGCGTTCAGGCAGACTGCGGCGCCGCGCGGCCGCCGAAGATGGCGCTGCCGATGCGCACCTCGGTGGCGCCCTCGGCGATCGCCAGCGCGAAGTCGCCGCTCATGCCCATCGACAGCCGCGGCAGGGCATGCCCCTGCGCGAGCGCCTCGTCGCGCAGCTCGCGCAGCCGGCGAAAGCAGCCACGCACCACCGCGGCATCGGTCGATTGGGTCGCCAGCGTCATCAGGCCGCGCACGCGCAGCGTGTCGAAATGACGCAGCGCGTCCAGCAGGGCCGGCAACTGCGCCGGCGGCAGGCCGAACTTGCTTTCCTCGCTGGAGGTCTTGACCTGCACCAGCACGTCGATGGCCCGGCCCTCCTGCTGCAGCCGCCGGTGCAGCACCTCGGCCAGCTCCAGCCGGTCGAGTGACTGCACCTCGTCGACCAGTCGCGCCACCTCCTTTGCCTTGTTGGTCTGCAGATGGCCGATCAGCACCCAGCGGATGTCGCAGTCGGCCAGCAGCGGCGACTTGTCGCGGATCTCCTGCACCTTGTTCTCACCGAAGCGGCGCAGCCCGAGTGTGGTGGCAGCGCGGATCACCCCGGCGTCGAAGGTCTTGCTCACCGGCAGGATGCTGACCGCGGCCGGGTCGCGCCCGGCCGCACGGCAGGCGTCATCCACACGCCCGCGAACCTGCGCCCAGCGGACCGCCAGAAGGGTGCTGTCGGTGCTCATGCAAACCTCGGAATCGGGACAACGCGAATGCAAACCCGCGGCAGCGGCTTCAGTCGTCCCCGCCAAAGCCAAACTGCCTTGGCCAGCAATTCAGGCACTGGCGCCCTGCTGGTGATGCCGGGCCACCACCTCGGCCACCACCAGGGTGACCTTCTTGCCGGTGGGGATGTGCAGGAACTCGTTCGGCCCGTGCGCGTTGGAATGCGGCCCGAGCACCCCGGTGATCAGGAACTGCGCCTGCGGGAACTTCTCCCCCAGCATGCCCATGAACGGAATGCTGCCGCCCTCGCCCATGTAGGTGGCCGGGGCGCCGAAGTGATGCTGCGAGGCATCGGCCACCGCCTGCTCCAGCCACGGCGACAGCGGCGGCGCGTTCCAGCCGCTGCCGTCCTTTTCCAGCGCGAAGGTGACCCGGGCACCATACGGCGGGTCCTTTTCCAGCAGTTGCCTGAGGAATTCGCCGGCCCTGGCGCCGTTGAGCGTGGGCGGCACGCGCAGGCTCAGCTTCACCGCGGTCAGCGGGCGCAGCACGTTGCCGGCGCTGTCCAGCGGCGGCAGGCCGCCGACGCCGGTCACCGCCAGCTGCGGACGCCACGTACGGTTGAGCACCAGCTCGGCCAGATCATGGCTGACCGGCTGCATGCCCTCGACCCACGGAAACTTGTTGAATACCTCGTCGCCCAGCACCGCGGCGCAATGCCTGGCCTGCTCGATCCGCTGCGGCGGGATCTCGACGTACAGCTCTGGTGGCAGGATCCGGCCGGTGGCCGGATCCTCCAGCCGCGACAGCAGCTCGCGCAGGATGCGGAAGCTGGAGGGCACCACGCCGGAGGCATCACCCGAATGCACGCCCTCTTCCAGTACCTGCACGGTGAGCGTGCCGCCGGTCATGCCGCGCAGCGAGGTGGTCAGCCACAGCTGGTCGTAATTGCCGCAGCCCGAATCCAGGCACACCACCAGCGACGGGCTGCCGATGCGCGCGGCCAGATGATCGACGTAGAACGGCAGGTCGTAGCTGCCCGATTCCTCGCAGGCCTCGATCAGGATCACGCAGCGCGCATGCGGCACGCCCTGCTCGTGCAGCGCCAGCAGCGCGGCGAGCGAACCGAAGATCGCGTAGCCATCGTCGGCGCCGCCGCGGCCGTAGAGCCGGTCGCCCCGCAGCACCGGTGTCCACGGCCCGAGCCCCTCGGCCCAGCCGGTCATTTCCGGCTGCTTGTCCAGGTGGCCGTACAGCATCACGGTGTCGTCGCCCTCACCGGGCACCTCGATATAGATGAGCGGCGTGCGCCCCTGCAGCCGCACCACTTCCAGCGTGGCGCCGGGCAGCTGACCGAGCTTGCTGCGCGCCCAGCGCTCCATCAGCGCGACGGCGGCATCCATGTAGCCGTGCTCGGCCCACTGGGCGTCGAACATCGGCGACTTGTTGGGAATGCGGATGTAGTCGACCAGTTGCGGCACGATCTCGTCGTCCCACAGGCCGCTGACGTAACGGGAAAGGCGGGCGGTGTCCATGCGAGAGCTCCGGCGAATTCAGGGCGATATTGTATCAGTGCGACCCGCAGCCGCCCGCGGCGGGCGCTTGGGTTACACTCGCGCGCCCCGACCCGCCACCGCCTCGCCATGATCCTGCCGCGCTACCACGTTGCCGCCTCGTCCATCCCGGGCGCCGGCCAGGGCCTGTTTCTGGACGAAACGGTGGCCGCCGGACGCGTCATCACGGCACCCGACGCGATCGAGCGCACCTATCGCCACGCCGAGATCAGCGCGTCGCCGGAGCTGCGCGCGCAATTTCACGCCAGCGCGCGCTGGTTCGAGGATCGCTACACCCTCTCGCCCGATTGGCCGGACGAGTGCTACATCAATCACAGCTTCATGCCGAACGGCCTGTGGCACCTGGGCTTCGTGTTTGCATTGGCCGAACTCCCCGCCGGCACCGAGATCACGGTGGATTACCGCCACCTGCTGCCGCCCGGCGAAGCCGAGGATTTTGTCGATTCGGCCACTGGTGAGACAATCACCGGCTTGTCCTGGGCCGAGAGCCTGGCCGGCAGCACCCGCGCACTGGCCGAACTGCTGGCTACCACCCACCGCTGAATGTGATGTCTGATATTCCCACTCTCGAAACGGCGCGCCTGCGCCTGACTGCGCTGACGGAACGGCATTTCAACGACTACGCCGCAATGCTGGCGGATGCGGAAAGCACGCGCTGGATCGGCGACGGCCAGCCGCTGGATCGCACCAACGCCTGGCGCTCGCTGGCGATGCTGCTCGGGCACTGGCAACTGCGTGGCTGCGGCATGTGGGCGCTGGAGCTGAAGGCCAGCGGCGAGTTCATCGGCCGCGCCGGCCTGATGTACCCCGAGGGCTGGCCGGATCTGGAACTGGGCTGGATGCTCAAGCCGGGGCACCGGCACCACGGCTACGCCACCGAGGCAGGCAGCGCGGTGCTCGATTTTGCCTGGAGCCAGCTGCACGCGCCGCGCGTGATCAGCCTGGTGCGGATCGGCAACGAGGCGTCCGACCGGGTCGCCGAACGGCTCGGTGGCGAACATATCGAGGACATGGATTTCTACGGCAGCCACAACCACGTGTTTGCCTACTATCCGCCGCATCGCGAGCGCCGGCAGGCCTGGGCCTGAGTCGGTGGACGCCGGCGGGCCGGCCCCGATCAGGCCGCGTTCCGTCACCGAACCGCTAAACTGCGACCCTGCCCCCGTCGACCGGAACCCCCATGCGCATCCTGCTGGCCGAGGACGATCCTTCCATCGCCGAAGGTATTTGTGCGTCGCTGCGTCACGGCGGCCATGCGGTAGACCACGTCGCCAGCGGCAGCCTCGCCGACAATGCACTGCACGATCACAACTATGACCTGCTGGTGCTGGATCTGGGCCTGCCCGGACTGGACGGCAGCGAGGTGCTGCGCCGCCTGCGCAGCCGCGGCGGCGGCCTGCCGGTGCTGGTGGTGACCGCCCGCGACGGCCTGCCCGAGCGCGTGCGCGTGCTCGACCTGGGCGCCGACGACTATCTGGTGAAGCCATTTGCACTGTCCGAATTCGAGGCCCGCGTGCGTGCGCTGCTGCGGCGTGCCAACAGCCAGGGCATGCCGGAGCTGCAGCTGGGCCGGCTGCGGCTGGATCTGCCCGGCCATCGCGTGTGGATCGAGCAGACGCCGCTGGAACTCACGGCACGTGAATTCGGTCTGTTGGAGGCACTTGCACTGCGCGCCGACCGGGTCACCAGCCGGCCACAGCTGATCGAGGCACTGTGCGACTGGGACCAGGAATTGACCGACAACGGGCTGGACATCGCGATCCACCGGCTGCGGCGCAAGCTGCGCGGCAGCGGCACCGGCGTGCGCACGATCCGCGGCCTGGGCTACCTGCTGGAAGAGGCCGAACCCTCCGCCGAGGATTCCGCCGGCGATCCGGCATGAGCGGCCTGCGTCCCAGCCTGCGCCGGCGACTGCTGGTTTTCCTGCTGATTCCGATGGCCGTGCTGCTGGTGCTGGATGCCGGGTTGACCTACGGCGTGGCGCTGAGCTACGCCAACCGCGTGCACGACCGCGACCTCAGCGACGACGCGCTGACGCTGGCCAAGATGATGGGCAACCAGCAGCTCGGCAGCGAGCTGACGCCACAGGCGCGCTTCCTGCTCGAATACGACCCGAACGGCCACAGCTATTTCAGCGTGCGCAGCAGCAAGCACGGTCTGCTCGCCGGCAATCCGCAGCTGCCGCAGCCGGTCGGCGCACCACCGCTGAATGTGGCGCCGATGCTGTACGACACCCGGTTGGGCAAGCACCCGCTGCGCGCAGCCGCCATCCACATACGGTCGCAGCGCGATCCCGGCGACAGCCTGATCATCACCGTCGCCGATACCCTGCGCGACCGCCGGCAGCAGGCGCGCGAGATCCTGCTGCTGGCCACCGTGATGCAGACGCTGCTGCTGATATGCGTGCTGTCGCTGGTGTGGTTCGGGGTCAATCACGGGCTGCGTGTGCTCGATCCCCTGACCGCCCGGCTGGCCGCCCGCTCGCACGAGCTGACGCCGATCGGCCGCGACGACGTGCCGCAGGAAATCCTGCCGCTGACGCGCACCATCGACGCGCTGTTCGGTCGCCTGCGCAGCATGCTGGCGCTGCACGACCGCTTCATTGCCGACGCTGCGCACCAGCTGCGCACGCCGCTGGCCGGACTGAGCCTGCACGTCGAGCGTGCGCTGGCCGATCCACGCCCGGAAACCGTGGCCGACGCACTGGCGCACATCCACCGGCTGACCCAGCGCGCCGCGCGCACCTCGTCGCAGCTGCTGGCGCTGACGCGCGCCCAGGCGGCGCCGGTGGATGCAGTGGAGCGCAGCCTGCTGGATCTGAGCCGGCTGATTCCGGAGGCGGTTTCGCTGCGCGTGCATGAGGCGCTGGTCGCCGGCGTGGATCTCGGTTACCAGGGGCCGCGGCAGCCGCTGCGCATCATCGGCGACGCCGCCTGCGTGCACGATCTGCTGGACAACCTGATCGACAACAGCATCCGCTACGCCGGCCGCGGCAGCAGCGTCACGGTGACGCTGCAGCCGTACGCCGATGGCCGCGTCAGCCTGAGCGTGGAAGACGACGGCCCGGGCGTGCCGCCGGCCCTGCTGCCGCGGCTGAGCGAGCGCTTTTTCCGCGCCCCCGGCAGCAGCGAGGACGGCAGCGGGCTGGGGCTGGCGATCGTGCAGCGGATCGCCGAACGCCATCACGCCGAAGTGATCTACCAGCTCGGCGAGGTGCGCGGCCTGTGCGTGGAGGTGCGCTTCCCGGCGGCACCAACGACGGGAACACAGATCACATGAGGCATTCCGTCACGACAGCCGCACACGCTGCATGTACGCTTGTACGGATGAGTTCTTCCGTCTGCGCCCGTTCATCCCGCACCCCATCGACGATCCCGCCGTGGCCAAGCGCCGCGGCAAGCGTCACCGCTACCCGCCCGGCGCTGCAGCGCCCGGTCATCGACCTGGAAAGATGCAGATCGTGACATTCCGCACTGTGAGCAAAACAGCCTTCGGCAGCCTGCGGCTTGGCGGCCTGCTCGGCCTGCTGCTCGGCGCGCTCGCCGGCTGCGCGGCGCCGCTGCCCCGGCTCAAGCCGCCGCTGCCTGCGCAATGGCAGCACGCGATTGCCTCCGACCCGGCCAAGCCCACCGACCTGCACGGCTGGTGGCACGCTTTCGATGACCCGCAGCTCGACGCGCTGGTCGATCGCGCACTCGCCAACAATCTCGACGTGGCGCAGGCAGTCGAGCGGCTGCGCGGCGTGCGTGCGATGCAGCGCCACGCGCAGGGGCGCTATCGGCCCAAGCTCGATTTCAACACCAACCAGGCGATCGATCCGGATGCCAGCGCCTCGTTCTTTGTCGCCGGCTTCGATTCGACCTGGGAGCTGGGGGTGTTCGGTCGCGCCGAGGGTACCCGGCGCGAATCGCAGGGCGCGCTGGATGCCAGCGTCGCCGACCTGCGCGCGGCGCGCGTCTCGCTGGTGGCCGAGGTGGTGCGCGAGTGGATCAACCTGCGCACCGCGCAACAGCAGGAACACCTGCTGAAGCAGATCAGCCGCGCCCGCCAGCGGGACTGGCAGCTGCTGCAGGTGCGCGAACGTCTGCAGCTGATCGCACCGGCCGCGGTGGATCAGGCCCAGGCCGCCTTCGCCCAGTCCGAGGCGGCGCTGGCGGCGCCGCGCCAGGCGATCAATGCCAGCGCGCAGCAGCTGGCCGTGCTGCTGGGCCAGAACCACCCCGACCCGGCCTGGCTGCAGCCCGGCAAGGCGCCCGAACTGGGCGACTGGCAACTCGACGGCACCCCCGCCGAGTTGCTGCGCACGCGGCCGGAGATCGCCCGCGCCGAGGCCGATGTGCTGAGCAGCGCCGGCGAGCTGGCGCTGGCACACGCCAACCTTTACCCCAGCGTGGGGCTGGGCGCGTCGCTGGTGTGGGCTACCGATCTCAACAACAATCGCAAGCGCACCGTCTCCAACGGTCTGTTGACGGCCGGCCCGATCCTGGACATCCCGCTGTTCGACTGGGGCATGCGGCTGGCCGCGGAGCACGAGAAGGATCATCAGCTCAAGGCCAGCGTGCTGGCCTACCGGCAGGCGGTGCTGCGCGGCGTGGCCGAGGTGGAGACCGCGCTTGGCAGCCTCGACCAGCAACAACAGCGCGAACAGCACAGTCGGCTCGCCTGGCAGGCGCTGCAGCGCTCCGACCGGGCCGTGCAGACCCGTATCGACCTGCACCTGGACAGCCCGCTGGATCGCGTGCAAAGCCAGCTCGCCGCCGACCAGGCCGCGATCGAACTGGCCGACGCCCGCGCCGCCCACAGCCTGGCCTACGTGGCGCTGTTCAAGGCGCTGGGCGGCGCGCCGCTGCCGGCCAGCGAGGCGCCGCCCGCGGCTGCCGCATCCCGTCCCGCAGCGGCCACGCTGCCGGTCGCCGAGGCGCAGCACTGATGGTGGCCCTGGCGCGCAAGACGCTGATCTACGAATGGCGGCGCTTTCTGCCGGCCATGCTGGCGGTGGGTTTCGCCGGGCTGCTGCAGCTGCTGCAGATCGCGCTGGTGCTGGGCATCTTCGGCAGCACCAGCCTGTACATCACCGGCTCGTCGGCCGACGTGTGGGTGGGCTACCCCGGCACCCAGAGCGTGGGCCAGGGCCGCTCGATCGACGCCGACGTGGCGTCGCGCATCCTGATGGACCCCGCGGTCGAGCGCGTCGAGCAATACCTGTGGGTCGACGGCGACTGGCGCGGCCCGCGGGAAACCGGCGGCCTGTCGGTGTTCGTCTCCGGCATCGACCCGAGCGCGAACGGCCTGATGTTTTCCAGGGTGCTGCCGCTGGCCCTGCGCCGCCGGTTGGCCGAACCCGATGCGATCATCGTCGACCGCTCCGATCTGCAACAGCTGGGTGTCGGCCTGGGACAGTACGCCACCATCAATGGCCATTCGGTGCACGTGGTCGGCATCAGCCAGGGCCTGCGTGCGCTGGGCGGCATCAACGTGCTGTGCTCGCTGGATACCGCGCGGCGGATCGACAACGACCCCACCGACAACGGCCCCACTTACCTCGTCGCCAAGCTGCGCGATCCGGCCCAGGCCGGGCAGGTGGCTGCGCGGCTGCGCGGCGACACCGCCTTCGGCCCATACACCACCTGGAGCGCCGCCGATTTCGCCAGCCTCTCGGTGCGCTACTGGCTGTTCGATACCGGCGCCGGCGCCGGCGTGCTGTTTCTGGCCGGCATCGTGTTCCTGGTCGGCGCGGTGATCACCAGCCAGACGCTGATCGCCGCGGTGAACGGTTCAGTGCGCGAATACGCCACGCTCAACGCACTGGGGGTGGGCGTGGCGGCGCTGCGCCGGGTGGTGCTGGAGCAGGCCTTCTGGGTCGGTGCGCTGGGGCTGCTCGGTGCCGGCCTGCTCGGCATCGTGCTGCTGCTGCTGGCGCGCAGCCAGAACGTGCCGGTGGTGTTGAACCTGCCGGCAGCGCTGGCCTGCATCCTGCTGGTGCTGGGGCTGGCCGCCGTGTCCGGGCTGGCCGCCATGCGCAGCCTGCGCCGCGCCGATCCCGCCACCCTGCTGAGGTAACCGGGATGCAGACTGCCAGCGCCATTCCATCAACGGCTCAACCGGCCCTGCGCGCCGAGGCGGTGAGCAAGGCCTTCGTCTCCGGCCAGCAGCGCACGCAGGTGCTGGCCGGACTCTCGCTCAGCATCAACGCGGCCGAGCTGACGCTGATCTCCGGCCCCTCCGGCTGCGGCAAGAGCACCCTGCTGTCGGTACTCAGCGGGCTGCAGAAGATTGACAGCGGCCGCGTGCTGGCGCTGGGCAGCGAACTGGGCCAGCTCGACCTGCGCGCGCTGGAGCGCTTCCGCCTGCAGCACACCGGCTTCGTGTTCCAGGGCTTCAACCTGTTTCCCGCGTTAAGTGCGTTCGAGCAGGTCGAGTTGCCACTGAACCACATGGGCATGACGCGCGACGAGGCCCGTGCACGCGCGCGCCGCTCGCTGGAAGAGGTCGGCCTGGCGCATCGCATGAAGCTGCGGCCCTCGGAGCTGTCCGGTGGCGAGAAGCAGCGCGTGGCGATTGCGCGCGCATTGGCGAAGGAGCCCGAGCTGCTGTTCGCCGACGAGCCGACCAGCGCACTGGACGCCGCCAACGGACAAATGATCATCGACATCCTGCACCGCATCGCCCACACGCATGGCACCACGGTGCTGTGCGTCAGCCACGATCCGCGCCTCGTCATCCACGCCGATCGCGTGCTGGCGATGGAAGACGGTCGCATCCTCAGCGACCGGCGCAACCATGCGCCGATCATCGACAGCAAGGAAATTTCCTCATGAAGCCGTCTCGCATGAAGCCGCCCGCAGCACCTGGCGCATCGCCGATGCGCGCCACGCTGATGGCGCGATCGCTGCGGCTCGGCGCGCTCGCCCTGACCGCGGCGTGGCTGCTGGCCGGTTGCTCGAAGCCGCCGGCGACGCCGCCCGCAGCGTCGACCGCGGCCGCCCCGGCCTATGCCGCGGTGGCGCGCGGCAAGATCGACATCGAAGGCGGCCTGCTGTCGCTGTCGATGCCGCGCGAGGGCACGCTGGCCAAGGTCAGCGTGCACGAGGGCGACCGCGTGAAGCAGGGTCAGCTGCTGGCCATGCTCGACACCGAGCCGGCCAGGCTCGCCGTCGATGCCGCCCAGGCCGCGCTGCAGCAGTCGCAGGCGCAGCTGAAACTGATCGCGATCAGGCAGGCCGCCGCGCGGCAACGCGCGCAGCGGCTGCAGGCCGCGGTGGCCGCCGACGCCGGCGATGGCCAGAGCGCCGACGATGCGCGCGAACTGGCGGCGCAGCTCGACGCCGAGGAAGCCGCCGGCCGTGCCGCCATCAGCATGGCCACCCAGAAACTGGCCGAGGCGCGCTACGAGCTGAAGCAGCGCAGCCTGCTGGCGCCATTCGACGCCGAGGTCGTGCGCGTGATGGCGCAGCCCGGTGCCAGCGTCTCGCCCAGCTCCGGCCCACTGTTCACCCTGCTGCCGGACAAGCCACGGATCGTGCGCGCCGAACTCAACGAGAGTTTTGTCGGGGTGATCCATCCGGGCATGCACGCCGAGGTGGTGTCCAACAGCGACAACCAGTCGGCGCACTGGAGTGCGCACGTGCTGCGCATCGGCGCGATCTACGGACCGGCCACGCTGGACAACGATCCGCAGGTGCGTGCCAACGCGCGCACGGTGGAGTGCGTGCTGGCGTTCGACCAGCCGCAGCACCTGCGCATCGGCCAGCGCGTGGTGGTGCGCTTCGCTGCCAGCGCGCCCCCGAAAGACTGAGGAAACCGCGCCCTGTCAGGCTTTTGAGCCATCGGAGCCGCCCTGGCGGCTCTACCTGCACAGGGCCATCGTGTGATTCAGCAAACCGATTTTTTCTTCGAGGGCGGGCGCAGCGGTGTGCTGCTGATCCACGGCCTCACCGGCACGCCGATGGAAATGCGCCTGCTCGGCAAGGGCCTCAACCGCGCCGGCTTCACGGTGCACGGCATGCAGCTGGCCGGCCACTGCGGCAACGTCGAGGATCTGCTCGCCACCGACTGGCATGACTGGTACGCCAGCGTCGAGCAGGCGGCCGATGCACTGCTGCGCAAGGTCGATCACCTGTTCGTCGGCGGCCTGTCGATGGGCGCCTTGCTGGCGTTGAAGCTGGCCGCCGACCGGCCGCAGCAGATCGCCGGCGTGGGTGTTTACGGCGCCACCTTCCGCTACGACGGCTGGAGCATCCCGCGGCTGGCGCGGCTGTCGTTCATGCTGCCGCTGCTGAAGAAACTGGGCATCGGTCGCGGCCGCAGCTTCATGGAGCAGCCGCCCTACGGCATCCGCGACGAGCGCCTGCGCGCGCAGATCAGCACCGCCATGCTCAGCGGCGACAGCGCCGCGGCCGGGCTGCCGGGCAACCCGTGGTACTCGCTGGCCGAAATGTACGAACTGGCCGCCGAGGTGCGCCGCCAGCTGCCGCAGGTGACCGCGCCGTGCCTGGTTGCGCATGCCAGTGAGGACGACGTGGCCAGCCTCAGGAACGCCGAGCTGGTGGTGCGCGAGGTCAGCGCGCCGGCCGAGCTGCTGCTGCTCAAGGACAGCTACCACATGATCACCATCGACCGCGAACGGCGCACGCTGATCGAGCGCTCGGCGGCGTTTTTCGACAGCATCGCGGCCGCCGACACCCTTCAGCGCGTCGCCGCCTGAGCATGCCGGCGCCCACTACTGCCATCACCCACCTGGTCGCCGGCCTGTGGCTGTTCAACGTGCTGATCGACACCGGCGGCCAGCTGGCCTTCAAGGCCGCTGCCGGCGACCCCGATGCCGGTGACGGGCTGGCGCGCTGGAAGCACATGGCGTCGCGGCCGTGGCTGTGGCTGGGGGTGGGCTGCTACGCGATCGAGTTTCTGGTGTGGATCGCGTTCCTGTCGCTGATCCCGCTGTCGGAAGGCGTGCTGCTGGGCTCGATCAACATCGTGGCGATCATGGTGGCCGGGCGCTTCCTGTTCGGCGAAAAACTCACCCGCCTGCGCGTGGCCGGCATCGTGCTGGTGACCTTGGGCGTGGCCATCGTGGGGCTGGGCGGATGAGGCGCGGCTATTTCTACCTGTTCGGTTTCCTGCTGCTGATGGGCTTCGACACGCTGGCGCAGGTCAGCTTCAAGTACGCCGGTACCCAGGCGCTGCCGGTATCGGCCAGCCTGGCGTGGCTGCTGCGCGTGTTTGGCCAGCCGTGGGTGTACGGCGCGGTGATCGGCTACATCGGCGCGTTCTTCACCTGGATGACCCTGCTCAAGCACGCGCCGATCGGCCCTGCCTTCGCCGCCTCGCATCTCGAAGTGGTGTCGGTGATGCTGCTGTCGGTGTGGCTGTTCGATGAACACCTCACCACGCCGCGCGTGCTCGGCGCCATCGCGATCATCGCCGGCATCGTCTGCCTGGGTCTGGCCGAGAGTCGCGAGCACGTGCCCGAGACCGACTCGGCGCCGGCCTGAGCACGCGCTACGCTGCATCCATGCTGCCCCTGCGTCGCCACGAGCTGCCTCCCACCGCCGGCCTGCCGCTGCGGCTGGCCGACCTGCGGCCGGGCCCGGCCACGCTGGCTGCCGACCTTGCCGCCCAGCTGGGCGTGCCCGCGCTGCAGCTGGAGTGCTCCGGCAGCGCCTGCCTGCTGATCGCGCTGCTGACCCTGCGCGCGCTGCAGCCGCAGCGCCGCCGCGTGGTGGTGCCGGCGTACAACTGTCCGCTGGTCGCCATCGCCGTGCATCAGGCCGGGCTGGAGCTGGCGCTGTGCGACCTGCGCCCCGGTCACTACGACATGGACCCGGCTGCGCTGCGCGCCGCCTGCGACGAGCGCACGCTGGCGATCCTGCCCACCCATCTGGCCGGCCGCGTGGCCGATGTCGCCGACGCCGTATCAGTGGCGCGCCAGGTGGGCGCGTACGTGATCGAGGACGCCGCGCAGGCGCTCGGCGCGCGCCGGGCCGGGGTCAGCGTGGGACTGCTCGGCGACCTCGGATTTTTCAGCCTGGCCGCCGGCAAGGGCCTGTCGATCTACGAGGGCGGCCTGCTGCTGGCGCGCGATCCCGAGCTGCGCGAACGGCTCGCGCGTACCGCGGTACAGCACGTGCCGCACAGCGTCGCGTGGGAGTGCCGGCGCAGCATCGAGCTGCTCGGCTATGCCGCGCTGTATCGCCCCGGCGGCCTGCGGCTGGCCTACGGCGCGCCGCTGCGCCGCGCGCTGCGCCG
>JAJXTX010000047.1:10739-13405 GCA_021783385.1 Pseudomonadota bacterium | reverse complement strand
GGACCGCAAGCGGCAGGAGCCGCAAGCGGAGTTCATTTGGAGGAGTGCAATGGCTCTCAATCTGTCTCAGAAGCATGAAGTAGTCGCCGAACTGGCAGAAATCGCCGCGAAGGCTCACTCCCTGATCGCTGTCGAATATGCGGGCACCACGGTCGAACAGATGACCGCGATGCGCAAGAAGGCCCGTGAATCCGGCGTGTACTTGAAAGTTGTCAAGAACACGCTCGCTTCGCGCGCTGTCTCTGGTACCGAGTTCGAGGTCGTCAAGGACGCCCTGGTCGGTCCGCTGCTGTACGCGTTTTCGATGGAAGAGCCCGGTGCTGCCGGGCGTCTGATCAAGGAATTCGCCAAGGGCAACGACAAGCTGAAGGCGAAAATCGTCTCGGTGGAGGGCAAGCTGCTGCCGGCCGAGCACGTCGAAGTGCTGGCCTCGCTGCCGACCCGCGAACAGGCCATGGCCATGCTCGCTCGTCTGCTGGCCGAACCCGCAGGGATGTTTGCCCGCGCCATCAAGGCCGTGGCCGACAAGCAGGGTGGTGGTGAAGTTGCCGCCGAAGCCCCGACTGAAGAAGTCGCGCCCGCCTGAGTTTGACGTCTATCTAAACCGAATCCATTTCCAGAGGTAAATCAAATGTCACTGACCAACGAACAAATCGTTGAAGCTGTAGCCGCCAAGTCCCTGATGGAAGTGATGGACCTGGTAAAGGCCATCGAAGAGAAGTTTGGCGTATCTGCCGCTGCCCCGGTGGCTGTGGCTGGCCCGGCCGCGGCTGCCCCGGTGGCTGAGGCGCAGACCGAATTCGACGTCATCCTGAAGAGCGCCGGCGCCAAGAAGGTCGATGTGATCAAGGCTGTCCGCGCCATCACTGGCCTGGGCCTGAAGGAAGCCAAGGATCTCACCGAGGCCGGTGGTGTTCTGAAGGAAGCGGTTTCGAAGGAAGATGCCGAGAAGTTCAAGAAGGACCTCGAAGCTGCCGGCGCCACGGTCGAACTGAAGTAATCGGCGCTCTTGCGCGCCGTCGGTTTGATCCAGCGTCAAGCAAGCCTGGGGGCGAGAGCTCCCGGGCTTTGCCTGCTTAGGCGGGAACGGGGAATGGAGAATGTGGAATCGGTCTGAGAGGTGCCCCAGGCACACGACGCGATTCCCCATTCTCGATTCCCAAAATTCCAAGATTTTTCATTCAGCCGGTGTCTGCACCACCGGCGTCACTGCGAACCGAGGCGCTACCGATCATGGCCTACTCGTTTACCGAGAAGAAACGCATCCGCAAGGATTTTGGCAAGCGGCCCCCCGTCCTGGGCGTGCCCAACCTGCTGACTATCCAGACCGATTCCTACCGGGAATTCCTGCAGGAGCACGTGGCGCCCAAACAGCGCGGCGACAAGGGTCTGCATGCGGCGTTGAAGTCTGTTTTTCCGATCACCAGCTATTCGGGCAATGCGGCTCTCGAGTATGTCGACTATCGCCTCGGCGAGCCGGCGTTCGACGAGCGTGAATGCCGCAATCGCGGCATGACTTACGGCGCGCCACTGCGCACCACCGTGCGCCTGGTGATCTACGACAAGGAAAGCCCGGCCTCGAAGAAAGTGGTCAAGTACATCAAGGAGCAGGAGGTCTACATGGGCGAGATTCCGCTCATGACCGACACCGGCACCTTCATCATCAACGGCACCGAGCGGGTGATCGTCTCGCAGCTGCATCGTTCGCCGGGTGTGTTCTTTGATCACGATCGCGGCAAGACGCACAGCTCCGGCAAGCTGTTGTTCTCGGCGCGCGTGATCCCCTACCGCGGCTCGTGGCTGGACTTCGAGTTCGATCCGAAGGACGCGCTGTTCACCCGCATCGACCGTCGCCGCAAGCTGCCGGTGACGGTGCTGCTGCGCGCGCTCGGCTACAACAACCAGGAGATGCTGGGCATCTTCTTCGAGCACAATGTGTTCCACCTCGGCAAGAAGGGTGGCACCACGCTGGAGCTGGTCGCCGAGCGCCTGCGCGGCGAGACGCTGAGCTTCGATCTGGCGATTGGTGGCAACGTGCTGGTGGAAGCCGGCAAGCGCATCACTGCGCGCCACGTGCGCCAGCTGGCGGCCGAGAACATCACGGCGCTGGAAGTGCCGGACGACTATCCGGTCGGGCGCATCGTGGCCACCGATATCGTCGACAGCAAGACCGGCGAGCTGCTGGCCTCGGCGAACGACGAGATCACCGCCGAACAGCTGGAGAATTTCCGCAAGGCCGGCATCGAGACGGTGCCCACGCTGTACGTGAACGACCTCGATCGCGGCGCTTATATTTCGCACACCCTGCGTATCGACAACACCAAGACGCCGCTGGAGGCGCTGGTGGAAATCTATCGCATGATGCGCCCGGGCGAGCCGCCGACCAAGGATGCGGCGCAGAACCTGTTCTTCAACCTGTTCTTTACCTTTGACCGCTACGACCTGTCCGGCGTCGGCCGCATGAAGTTCAACCGCCGCGTGGGTCGCAAGGAAATCCTTGGCCCAGGCGTGCTGTATGACCACAAGTTCTTCAGCGAGCGCAAGGAAGAGGAGTCCCAGCGGCTGGTGAAAGAGCAGGGCGAGGCATCTGACATCCTCGACGTGCTGAAGGTGCTGATCGACATCAAGAACGGTCACGGCACCGTGGACGACATCGATCATCTGGG
>JAJXTX010000047.1:0-10639 GCA_021783385.1 Pseudomonadota bacterium | reverse complement strand
GCAAGGAAGAGGAGTCCCAGCGGCTGGTGAAAGAGCAGGGCGAGGCATCTGACATCCTCGACGTGCTGAAGGTGCTGATCGACATCAAGAACGGTCACGGCACCGTGGACGACATCGATCATCTGGGCAACCGCCGCGTGCGTTCGGTCGGCGAGATGGCCGAGAACACCTTCCGCATCGGCCTGGTGCGCGTAGAGCGCGCGGTGCGCGAGCGCCTGAGCCTTGCGGAGGCCGACGGCCTGACCCCGCAGGACCTGATCAACGCCAAGCCGGTGGCGGCGGCGGTGAAGGAGTTCTTCGGCTCCTCGCAGCTGTCGCAGTTCATGGACCAGAACAACCCGCTGTCGGAAGTGACGCACAAGCGTCGCGTCTCCGCGCTCGGGCCAGGCGGCCTGACCCGCGAGCGTGCCGGCTTCGAGGTGCGCGACGTGCATCCGACGCATTACGGTCGCGTCTGTACCATCGAGACCCCGGAAGGCCCGAACATCGGCCTGATCAACTCGCTCGCCGTCTACGCGCGCACCAACTCGTACGGATTCCTCGAGACGCCGTATCGCAAGGTGGCCAACAGCAAGGTGACCGACAAGGTCGACTACCTCTCGGCGATCGAGGAAGGCGACCATGTGATCGCCCAGGCGAACTCGCCGCTGGACAAGCACGGCGGCTTCGTCGAGGACTTTGTGTCCTGCCGTTTCCGCGGTGAGTCCGAGCTGCGTCCGGCCGCCGAGGTCGACTACATGGACGTCTCGCCGATGCAGACCGTGTCAGTCGCGGCGGCGCTGGTGCCGTTCCTGGAACACGACGACGCGAACCGTGCACTGATGGGCGCGAACATGCAGCGTCAGGCCGTGCCGACCTTGCGCAGCCAGACGCCGCTGGTCGGCACCGGCATCGAGCGCGCGGTGGCGCGCGACTCCGGCGTCATCGCCACCGCCAAGCGCGGCGGCGTGATCGACCAGGTCGATGCCGCGCGCATCGTGGTGCGCGTGAACGAGGAGGAAGTCGGCGACAACGACGCCGGCGTGGATATCTATACGCTGACCAAGTACACCCGTTCCAACCAGAACACCAACCTCAACCAGCGCCCGCTGGTGAATGTCGGTGACGTGGTGGCGAAGGGCGATACGCTGGCCGACGGTTCGTCGACCGATCTGGGCGAGCTTGCGCTCGGCCAGAACATGCTGATCGCGTTCATGCCGTGGAACGGCTACAACTTCGAAGACTCGATCCTGCTGTCCGAGCGCGTGGTGCAGGAAGACCGCTACACCTCGATCCACATCGAGGAGCTGTCCTGCCCGGCGCGTGACACCAAGCTGGGTGCGGAGGAAATCACCGCCGACATCCCGAACGTGGGCGAGCAGGCGCTGGCCAAGCTCGACGAGTCGGGCATCGTGTACATCGGCGCCGAAGTGAAGGCCGGCGACATCCTGGTCGGCAAGGTCACGCCGAAGGGTGAGAGCCAGCTGACGCCGGAAGAAAAGCTGCTGCGCGCGATCTTCGGTGAGAAGGCGTCCGACGTGAAGGACAGCTCGCTGCGCGTGCCGCCCGGTATGGACGGTACCGTCATCGACGTGCAGGTGTTCACCCGCGACGGCATCGAGAAGGACAAGCGCGCCAGGCAGATCGAGGAAACCGAGATCAAGCGCGTGCGCAAGGATCTGGACGATCAGTTCCGCATCCTCGAGGGCGCGATCTACAGCCGCATGCGTACCCAGCTGCTGGGCAAGTCCGCGATGAGCGGGCCGGGAGGCCTGAAGCGCGGCGCCGAGATCACCGACGCCTATCTGGACGGCCTGAAGAAGGACGACTGGTTCAAGATCAACGTCAAGGATGAGGAAGTCACGGAGTTCCTCGAGCGCGCAGCCGATCAGGTCAAGCGCCACAAGGAGGAGTTCGACAAGCGCTTCAAGGAGAAGCAGGGCAAGATCAGCCAGGGCGATGACCTCGCACCGGGCATGCTGAAGATGGTCAAGGTGTTCCTGGCCGTGAAGCGTCGCATCCAGCCGGGCGACAAGATGGCCGGCCGTCACGGCAACAAGGGCGTGGTCTCCAACGTGGTGCCGGTCGAGGACATGCCGTACTCCGCTGACGGCGTGCCGGTCGACATCGTGCTGAATCCGCTCGGTGTGCCCTCGCGCATGAACATCGGGCAGATCCTGGAAGTCCATCTGGGCTGGGCCGCCAAAGGCCTGGGCAAGAAGATCCAGAAGATGCTCGAAGCGCAGGAGAAGGTGGCCAAGATCCGCGAGTTCCTCGACCAGATCTACAACCACCACGTCGCCGGCGCCGTGCAGCATGTCGACCTGAAGTCGCTCACCGACAAGGAGATCTTCACGCTCGCCACCAATCTGCAGGAAGGCGTGCCGATGGCGACGCCGGTGTTCGACGGCGCCGAGGAGAGCGAGATCAAGGCGATGCTGCGGCTGGCGGACCTGCCCGAATCGGGCCAGACGATACTGTACGACGGCCGCACCGGCGAGGCGTTCGATCGCCCGGTCACCGTGGGCTACATGCATTACCTCAAGCTCAACCACCTGGTCGACGACAAGATGCACGCGCGTTCCACCGGCCCGTACTCGCTGGTTACCCAGCAGCCGCTGGGCGGCAAGGCGCAGTTCGGAGGCCAGCGCTTCGGCGAGATGGAAGTGTGGGCGCTGGAAGCCTACGGCGCGGCTTACACCCTGCAGGAGATGCTGACGGTGAAGTCCGACGACGTGCAGGGTCGCAACCAGATGTACAAAAACATTGTCGACGGCAACCACGAAATGTCGGCAGGCATGCCGGAGTCCTTCAACGTGCTGGTGAAGGAAATCCGCTCGCTTGCCATCGACATCGATCTGGAAGAGATCAAGTGATCCGCGCGGCCACAGGAGATTTCGCATGAAAGACTTGCTCAATCTGTTCAATCAGCAGCGCGCCACGCCGGACTTCGACGCGATCAAGATCGCACTGGCCTCGCCGGAGCTGATCCGCTCATGGTCGTTCGGCGAGGTGAAAAAGCCGGAAACGATCAACTACCGCACCTTCAAGCCGGAGCGCGATGGCTTGTTCTGCGCCGCCATCTTCGGCCCGGTGAAGGACTACGAGTGCCTGTGCGGCAAGTACAAGCGCATGAAGCACCGCGGCGTGGTGTGCGAGAAGTGCGGCACCGAAGTGACGCTGGCCAAGGTGCGTCGCGAGCGCATGGGTCACATCGAGCTCGCCAGCCCGACGGCGCACATCTGGTTCCTCAAGTCACTGCCCTCGCGCATTGGCCTGATGCTGGACATGACGCTGCGTGACATCGAGCGCATCCTGTACTTCGAGGCGTTCGTGGTGATCGATCCGGGCCTTACGGCGCTCGAGCGCGGTCAGCTGCTCAGCGAAGACCAGTACCTGGAAGCCACCGAGGAGCATGGCGACGAGTTCGACGCGCGGATGGGCGCCGAGGCGGTCTATCAGTTGCTGAAGTCGCTCGACCTTCCGGGCGAGGTGATCCGACTGAAGGAAGAGATCGGTTCGACCAACTCCGAGACCAAGCTGAAGCGGCTGACCAAGCGCGTGAAGCTGATCGAGGCGTTCCTCGAATCCGGCAACAAGCCGGAGTGGATGGTGCTGACCGTGCTGCCGGTGCTGCCGCCGGACCTGCGTCCGCTGGTGCCGCTGGATGGTGGCCGCTTCGCCACCTCCGACCTGAACGATCTGTACCGGCGCGTGATCAACCGCAACAACCGCCTGAAGCGGCTGCTCGAACTGAATGCGCCCGACATCATCGTGCGCAACGAGAAGCGCATGCTGCAGGAGTCGGTGGATGCGCTGCTCGACAACGGCCGCCGCGGTCGTGCCATCACCGGCACCAACAAGCGCGCGCTGAAATCGCTCGCCGACATGATCAAGGGCAAGCAGGGCCGGTTCCGTCAGAACCTGCTCGGCAAGCGCGTGGACTACTCCGGCCGCTCGGTGATCGTGGTCGGCCCGACCCTGCGCCTGCACCAGTGCGGCCTGCCGAAGAAGATGGCGCTGGAGCTGTTCAAGCCGTTCATCTTCGCCAAGCTGCAGGCACGTGGCGAAGCCACCACCATCAAGGCGGCCAAGAAGCTGGTCGAGCGCGAGGAGGCCCAGGTCTGGGACATCCTCGAAGAGGTGATCCGCGAGCATCCGGTGCTGCTGAACCGTGCGCCGACCCTGCATCGTCTGGGCATCCAGGCGTTCGAGCCGAAGCTGATCGAAGGCAAGGCGATCCAGCTGCACCCGCTGGTCTGCACCGCGTTCAACGCGGACTTCGACGGCGATCAGATGGCCGTCCATGTACCGCTGTCGATCGAGGCGCAGCTGGAAGCGCGTGCGCTCATGATGTCGTCCAACAACATCCTCAGCCCCGCCAACGGCGAGCCGATCATCGTGCCGACCCAGGACGTGGTGCTGGGTCTTTACTACATGACGCGCGAGCTGATCAACGTGAAGGGCAGTGGCATGGTGTTCTCCGGCATTGCCGAAGTGCGCCGCGCCTATGACAACCGGGCGGTGGAACTGCACGCCAAGGTCAAGGTGCGCCTGAAGCTGGTGCATATTGCAGAGGACGGCGAGCGGACCCAGGAAACCAGGATCGTCGATACCACCGTCGGGCGGGCGCTGCTGGCGGAGATCCTGCCCGAGGGCCTGCCGTTCGAGCTGGCCAACACCGAGCTGACCAAGAAGGCCATCTCGCGTCTCATCAATTCCAGCTATCGCCTGCTGGGCTTGAAGGAAACGGTGGTGTTCGCCGACAAGCTGATGTACACCGGCTTCCGCTTCGCCACGCGGGCGGGCATTTCCATCGGCATCGATGACATGCTCATTCCGGCCGAGAAGAAGCCCATCCTCGAAGAGGCCGAGAAGGAAGTCGTCGAGATCCAGCAGCAGTACCAGTCGGGTCTGGTCACCGCCGGCGAGCGCTACAACAAGGTGGTCGACATCTGGTCGCGCACCAGCGAGCTGGTCGCCAAGGCGATGATCGACGGCATCGGTACCGAAAAGGTGATCGACACCGATGGCAAGCGGGTCAACCAGAAGTCGATGAACTCGCTTTACATCATGGCCGACTCCGGCGCTCGCGGTTCAGTGGCGCAGATTCGCCAGCTGGCCGGCATGCGCGGCCTGATGGCGCGTCCGGACGGCTCGATCATCGAGACCCCGATCAAGGCCAACTTCCGCGAAGGCCTGAACGTGCTGCAGTACTTCAACTCCACCCACGGCGCCCGCAAGGGCCTGGCGGATACGGCGTTGAAGACGGCCAACTCGGGCTACCTGACCCGCCGCCTGGTCGACGTGGCGCAGGACGTGGTGATCACCATGGACGACTGCGGCACCGAGAATGGTGTGATCATGCAGCCGATCGTCGAAGGCGGCGATGTGGTCGAGCCGCTGCGCGAGCGCGTGCTGGGACGCGTGGTGGTCGAGGATGTGTATGCGCCGGGCGACGACGATCAGGCGATCGTGACTCGCGATACGCTGCTTAACGAGGCGCTGGTCGAAAAGCTCGACAAGGCCGGCGTGCAGATCCTCAAGGTGCGTTCGCCGATCACCTGCGAAGCGGCGCATGGTGTCTGCAAGCTCTGCTACGGTCGCGATCTGGCCCGCGGTCACCTGGTCAACATGGGCGAGGCCGTGGGCGTGGTGGCCGCGCAGTCGATCGGCGAGCCGGGCACCCAGCTCACCATGCGTACGTTCCACATCGGCGGCGCGGCCTCGCGTGCGGCAGCGGTAGACAACGTGACGGTGAAGACTACCGGCTCGCTGAAGTTCAACAACCTCAAGACGGTGCAGCACAAGCAGGGGCATCTGGTCGCGGTGTCGCGCTCCGGCGAACTGTCGGTGATCGACACCAATGGCCGCGAGCGTGAGCGCTACAAGGTGCCCTACGGCGCCACCATTGCGGTCAAGGATGGTGCTCCGGTCAAGCCCGGCCAGACCGTGGCCAACTGGGATCCGCATACCCACCCGATCGTCACCGAAGTGGCTGGCGTGGTGCGCTTCATCGACTTCCTCGATGGCGTCACGGTACAGAGCCAGACCGATGATCTGACCGGCCTGGAGTCGGCGGTGGTCACCGATCCGAAGCGCCGCGGCACGCAGGCGAAGGACCTGCGCCCGATCGTGCGTCTGGAAGATGCCAAGGGTCGCGAACTGAAGCTGCCGGGTACCGACATTGCCGCGCAGTACTTCTTGCCGGCCGGCGCCATCGTGTCGATCCAGAACGGTGCCGAGGTAGGCGTGGGCGACGTGGTCGCGCGTATTCCGCAGGAAAGTTCCAAGACCCGCGACATCACCGGCGGTCTGCCGCGTGTGGCCGACTTGTTCGAGGCTCGCAAGCCGAAGGAGCCGGCAATTTTGGCTGAGCGCTCCGGCATTATCAGCTTCGGCAAGGACACCAAGGGCAAGCAGCGCCTGGTCATCAAGGACGTCGACGGCAACGAGCACGAGGAGCTGATTCCCAAGTGGCGCCAGGTCATCGTGTTCGAGGGCGAGCACGTCGAAAAGGGTGAAACCGTTGTGGACGGCGAGCCCAGTCCGCACGATATCCTGCGCCTGCTGGGAGTCGAGCCGCTGGCCTCCTACCTGGTCAAGGAAATCCAGGACGTGTATCGCCTGCAGGGCGTCAAGATCAATGACAAGCACATCGAGGCGATCATTCGCCAGATGTTGCGCAAGGTCGAGATCGTTGAGCCGGGCGACAGTCATTACCTGCGTGGCGAGCAGGTCGAGCGGGTGCGCATCAACGGCGAGAACGATCGTGCCCTGGCCAAGGGCGAGCGGCCGGCCGAGTACCAGTCAGTGCTGCTGGGCATCACCAAGGCTTCGCTGGCGACCGAGTCATTCATCTCGGCGGCTTCGTTCCAGGAAACCACGCGAGTACTGACCGAGGCTGCCGTGCGCGGCACACGGGATACCTTGCGGGGTCTGAAGGAAAATGTTATCGTCGGCCGCCTGATCCCTGCGGGCACCGGGTTGGCTTATCACGCATCGCGTCGACGCCAAGGCGGCCTCAGCGACTCGGATCTCGAGACGCTTTCCGGCGCGGCACCCGCGTCCTCGTTCGCTGAGGCAACCGCCGGTACTGAAGATGGTGTCGAGTAAGCCTCCAGGCTTCACTTGCTGACATGCGAAATGAGGCGCACGGATGCGCCTCGTGGTCGGGTCAAGGAGGGCGCGGCGTCGGCTTGCCTCTGGCGGGCCGCCCATGTTAAATTTCCGCTTCTTGGCAGACCGAGCTCAAATCGGGCTGCCTTTAATGTTTTCAGAATCAGGTTTTCAGGAACCGCTACACATGACGACAGTCAATCAGTTGGTGCGCAAATCCCGCAGCCCGAAGACCTATAAGAGCGGGTCGCCGGCACTGCAGAGCAGCCCGCAGCGTCGTGGTGTCTGCACGCGTGTTTACACGACCACTCCGAAGAAGCCGAACTCGGCTTTGCGCAAGGTCGCCAAGGTGCGTCTGACCAATGGCTTCGAGATCATCAGCTACATCGGTGGTGAAGGTCACAACCTGCAGGAGCACTCGGTGGTGCTGATCCGCGGCGGTCGCGTCAAGGATCTTCCCGGCGTGCGTTATCACACGGTGCGCGGCAGCCTCGACTGCGCTGGCGTGACCAAGCGTCGCCAGTCGCGCTCGAAATACGGCGCCAAGCGCCCGAAGAAGTAATCAGGGATTCAAGCGTGCGGCCAGGACGACCGCTTTTGCCAGCGGGTATGGACGCCTGCAGAAAACAATGAACGTGCGGCCATGCCGGCCGCTTAGCTGCGAGCACGGATGTTCGCAAAAATAACGGACAACAAACATGTCGCGCAAAGGTTCACATCCCGCCCGTCTGATCCTGCCGGATCCCAAGCATGGCAGCCAGCTGATCGCCCGATTCATCAACATGGTGATGAAGAGCGGCAAGAAGTCCGTCGCCGAAGGCATTGTCTACGGTGCCTTGCAGCATCTGGGCGAGAAAAATGCCGAGCCGGTGGCTCTGGTGGAAAAAGCCCTGAACAACATCGCTCCGGCCGTCGAAGTGAAGTCGCGCCGCGTCGGTGGTGCTACCTACCAGGTGCCGGTGGAAGTGCGGCCGGGTCGCCGCATGGCACTGGCAATGCGCTGGGTCATCGATGCCGCCCGCAAGCGTGGCGAGACCTCGATGCCGCGCAAGCTTGCTGCCGAACTGTTGGAAGCCTCGGAGAGCCGCGGTGGCGCGGCCAAGAAGCGCGAAGAGACCCATCGCATGGCTGAGGCCAACAAGGCCTTCTCGCATTACCGCTGGTAATCGCGTTCATCGAAATCAGGTACTGCTGATCCGGTACTTGCAGAGGCTCTAGCCGTGGCACGCACCACCCCCATCGATCGCTACCGCAACTTCGGCATCATGGCCCACATTGATGCCGGCAAGACCACGACCACGGAGCGCATCCTTTTCTACACTGGCGTCAGTCACAAGATTGGCGAGGTGCATGATGGTGCTGCCACGATGGACTGGATGGAGCAGGAGCAGGAGCGGGGAATCACCATCACGTCAGCGGCCACGACCGCGTTCTGGAAAGGCATGGATCGCTCCATGCCTGAGCACCGCTTCAACATCATCGATACGCCGGGACACGTGGACTTCACCATCGAGGTGGAGCGTTCGCTGCGCGTGCTCGACGGCGCCGTGTTTGTGTTGTGCGCTGTTGGCGGTGTGCAGCCGCAGTCGGAGACCGTGTGGCGGCAGGCCAACAAGTACGCGGTGCCACGCTTGGCCTTCGTCAACAAGATGGATCGCACCGGCGCGAATTTTGGCAAGGTGGTGGCCCAGCTGAAATCACGCCTGGGTGCCCATCCGGTACCGATGCAGGTACCGATCGGTGCCGAGGACAGTTTCGAGGGCGTAGTCGACCTGATCAAGATGAAGGCGATCTACTGGGACATGGAGTCCCAGGGCATGCAGTTCGAATATCGGGATATACCGCCAGAATTGAATGATGTCGCCAACAAGGCGCGCAGCTTCATGGTCGAGTCGGCGGCGGAAACGTCCGAGGAATTGATGACCAAGTACCTCGAGGAAGGCGACCTTCCCGAGCATGACATCATTGCCGGCATCCGCGCGGGCACGCTCACCGCCTCGCTTATTCCGGTGTATTGCGGCAGCGCCTTCAAGAACAAGGGCGTGCAGGCGATGCTCGATGCGGTGGTGCAGCTGCTGCCGTCGCCGTCGGATCGCCCACCGGTCAAGGGCGTCGGCGAGAACGAGGAAGAGACGACACGCATGGCGCGGGACGACCAGCCGTTTTCGGCGCTCGCCTTCAAGATCATGACTGACCCGTTCGTCGGTTCGTTGACGTTTTTCCGGGTCTACTCGGGCACGCTGAAATCCGGTGACGGTGTCTACAACCCGGTCAAGAGCAGGAAGGAGCGCATCGGTCGGCTGCTGCAGATGCATTCGAACGAGCGTCAGGAACTGAAAGAAGTCTGTGCGGGCGACATTGCTGCCGCAGTCGGCCTGAAGGACGTGACGACAGGCGATACGCTGTGCGCGCAGGATCACATCATCACGCTTGAGCGGATGGTCTTTCCGGAGCCCGTGATCGCCATGGCGGTGGAGCCAAAGACCAAGTCCGACCAGGAAAAAATGGGTGTGGCGCTGAGCCGGCTTGCCTCGGAAGACCCCTCGTTCCGAGTGCGGACGGATGAGGAATCAGGCCAGACCATCATCGCAGGCATGGGTGAATTGCATCTGGACATCCTGGTCGATCGCATGCGCCGCGAGTTCAATGTCGAAGCGAATGTCGGCAAACCGCAGGTTGCGTATCGCGAGACGATCCGCAAGCACGTCAGGCAGGAGGGCAAGTTCGTTCGCCAGTCCGGTGGCAAGGGTCAGTTCGGGCATGTCGTGCTGGAGATCATTCCGCAGGAGCGTGGGCAGGGTTACGTCTTCGAGAATGCGATTGTCGGCGGCACGATTCCAAAGGAATACATCCCCGCCGTCGACAAGGGCATCCAGGAAGCGATGACTACCGGTCCGCTGGCTGGCTTTCCGGTCGTCGACATCAAGATTCGGCTGATTGACGGCTCGTACCATGAGGTCGATTCCAGCGAAATGGCCTTCAAGATCGCCGGCTCGATGGGATTTAAGGAAGGCTTCCACAAGGCCAGCCCGGTTTTGTTGGAGCCGGTCATGAAGATCGAAGTAGTGACGCCCGAGGAATACATGGGTGACGTGATGGGTGATCTGAGTCGCCGCCGTGGAGTGCTGCGCGGTTCGGACGATACCCCGTCGGGCAAGGTTATCGATGCTACGGTGCCGCTGGGCGAGATGTTCGGCTATGCCACCAGTCTGCGATCGCAGACGCAGGGGCGCGCCACGTTTACGATGGAATTTGATCATTACGCCGAAGCGCCTGCCAATATCGCCGAGCAGGTCATCAAGAAGGCCTGATCGATCATTCCTTAGCATTCGTCGCTGAATGTGAAGATCAAAAGGTGGCCATCCGTGGCCGTAATGCTCAAAAATTCCGTGTTATCCATTTAGAGGTTTGAGTCATGGCAAAGGGTAAATTCGAACGCACCAAGCCGCACGTCAACGTGGGCACGATTGGTCACGTGGATCACGGCAAGACGACGCTGACAGCGGCGCTGACGAAAGTCGGCGCGGAACGCTTTGGCGGC
>JAJXTX010000336.1 GCA_021783385.1 Pseudomonadota bacterium | reverse complement strand
ACCGCGGTGCCCTTGGGAAACAGGTCGAACACGTTGATGCACACGTACGCCAGCAGCACCAGCGCGAACATGCCCCAGTGCAGCCAGCGGCGGGGTGCGGAATAGCGCGGGCGCGAAAGGATCACTGGCATGTATGGTCTCCGGCGGGGTGGCGGCGAGGGGATGGCGGGCGAGCCGTGGGATTGCGCCGGCCCAAGCATAATGGCGCGGCGGTGCTTGGCAAGCACTTGCCGCGACGGCAGGTTCTTGCGCTGGGATGACGCTCCGGCGCCGCCGTCACGCGCCGGCCAGCGCGGTATCCACGATCGTCTGCGCCTCGCTCAGCAGGCTCTGCAGGTGCGCCTCGCTCTGGAAGCTCTCCGCGTAGATCTTGTAGATCGCCTCGGTGCCGGACGGCCGCGCGGCGAACCAGCCGCTGGCGGCGACCGCCTTGATGCCGCCGATCGCCGCGCCGTTGCCCGGCGCCTTGTCCAGCACCTGCTCGATCTTCTCGCCGGCCAGCCGATCGCTTTTCAGCTGATCGGGCGACAGCCTGGCCAACTTCGCCTTCTGCGCCGGCGTGGCGGCGGCCTCGACGCGGTTGGCAAACGGCCGGCCGAGTTCCTGCGTCAGCTGCGCATACAGCTCGCCCGGGTCCTTGCCCGCGCGCGCGGTGATCTCGGCCGACAGCAGCGCAGGCACCAGGCCGTCCTTGTCGGTGGTCCACACCGAGCCGTCGCGACGCAGCAGCGCGGCGCCGGCGCTTTCCTCGCAGCCGAAGCCGAGCGAGCCGTCGAACAGGCCTTCGGAAAACCACTTGAAGCCGACCGGCACTTCGAAAAGCCTGCGTCCCAGCCGCTTGACCACGCGGTCGATCAGCGCGGTGCTGACCACCGTCTTGCCCACCGCCGCGCTGGCGTTCCACTGCGGCCGGTGCGTGTACAGGTAGTCGATCAGCACCGACAGGTAATGATTCGGTTCCAGCAGCCCGCTGCTGCGGCAGACCACGCCGTGGCGGTCGTGGTCGGTGTCGCAGGCGAACGCCACGTCGTACTGGTCCTTCAGGGTGATCAGCCGCTGCATCGCGTACTTCGACGACGGGTCCATGCGGATCTTGCCGTCCCAATCGACCGTCATGAAGGCGAACTGCGGATCGACCTCGGCGCTGACCACGGTGAGGTCGAGCTGGTAGCGCTCGGCGATCGGCGCCCAGTAGTGCACGCCGGCGCCGCCGAGCGGATCCACGCCCATGCGCACGCCGGCGCTGCGGATCAGCTCGAAGTCGACGATGTTGCCGAGGTCGGCCACATAGGTGTTGAGGTAGTCGTGCGCGTGCGTGGTCGCGGCCTGGCGCGCCTGCGCCAGCGGCATGCGCTTCACTTCCTTCAGGCCATTTTCGAGCAGCGCGTTGGCGCGCTGCTGCACCCAGCCGGTGATGTCGGTATCGGCCGGGCCGCCGTTGGGCGGGTTGTACTTGAAGCCGCCGTTGTCCGGCGGATTGTGCGAGGGCGTGATCACGATGCCGTCGGCCAGACCCGTCGTGCGGCCTCGGTTGTAAGTGAGGATCGCGTGCGACACCGCCGGCGTCGGGGTGAACTCGCCGCCGGCCGAGATCATGGTGGTGACGCCGTTGGCGGCCAGCACTTCCAGCGCGTTCTCGAACGCCGGCTGCGACAGCGCGTGAGTGTCGGCACCGATGAACAGCGGGCCGTCGATACCGCGGCCCTTGCGGTATTCGCAGATCGCCTGGCTGATCGCCAGAATGTGTGCTGCGTTGAAGCTGCGCTCGAACGAGCTGCCGCGATGGCCGGAAGTGCCGAATGCCACGCGCTGCGCCGGCACCGACGGATCGGGTGTGAGGTCGACGTAGGCGGCCAGCAGTTTCGGGATGTCGACCAGGATCGACTGCGGTGCCGGCTTGCCGGCGAGCGGGCTGATCTGCTGGGTCATCGGGGTTCCGTGGTGGTGCCGTCGCGCAGCTGGCGATAGCGGCGGATCAGCGCGTTGGTGGAGCTGTCGTGGGCCAGCGGCGGCTCATCCGTCGCGGTGAGCTCGGCGATGGTGGCCTTGGCCAGCTGCTTGCCCAGCTCCACGCCCCACTGGTCGAACGAGTCGATGTTCCAGATCACCCCCTGCACGAACACGCTGTGCTCGTACAGCGCGATCAGGCTGCCCAGCGCATGCGGCGTGAGCCTGGCGGCGAGGATCGTGCTGCTGGGCCGGTTGCCCTCGAACGTGCGGTGCGCCACCAGCGCGGCGGGTGTGCCTTCGGCGCGCACTTCGTCGGCGCTCTTGCCGAACGCCAGCGCTTCGCCCTGCGCGATCAGGTTCGCCATCAGCTGGTCGTGCTGCTGGCCCAGCGGGTTCAGCGGCTGGCCGAAGCCGATGAAATCGCACGGCACCAGCTGCGTGCCCTGGTGGATCAGCTGGTAGAACGAGTGCTGGCCGTTGGTGCCCGGCTCGCCCCAGTAGACCGGCCCGGTGGCGTAGTCGACGTGGGCGCCGTCGAGCGTGACGTGCTTGCCGTTGCTCTCCATCGTCAGCTGCTGCAGGTAGGCCGGAAAGCGCTTCAGATACTGCTCGTACGGCAGCACCGCGACGGTGGCGGCGCCGAGGAAGTTGGTGTTCCAGATCGCCAGCAGGCCCATCAGCGCGGGCAGGTTGCGTTCCAGCGGCGCGTGGCGGAAGTGCTCGTCCATCGCGTGGAAGCCGGCCAGCATGGCGCGGAAGTGCTCGACGCCGATCGCCAGCATGGTCGACAGGCCGATCGCCGAATCCATCGAGTAGCGGCCGCCGACCCAGTCCCAGAAACCGAACATGTTGGCGGTGTCGATGCCGAACTTCGCCACCTCGTCGGCGGCGGTGGAGACCGCCACGAAATGCTTCGCCACCGCCTGCTCGTCGCCCAGCGCCTGCACGCACCAGGCGCGCGCGGCGTGCGCGTTGCTCAGCGTCTCCAGCGTGGTGAAGGTCTTGGAGCAGACGATGAACAGCGTCTCGCCGGCGTCCAGGTCGCGCGTGGCCTC
>JAJXTX010000335.1:1312-3015 GCA_021783385.1 Pseudomonadota bacterium | reverse complement strand
CCGCGTCGCCGGCTACTGGGCCAGCCAGGGCGAGCTGCCGCTGAACCTGGTGATGCCGCCACTGGCAGCGCGCGGCCAGCAGTTTCTGCTGCCGCTGATCGGCGCCGATCAGCAGCTGCGCTTTGCCCGCTGGCAGGCCGGCGACGCGGTGCAGCCGAACCGCTATGGCATACCCGAGCCGGTCGCCCCGGCCGAACTGCTGGAACCGTTCCAGCTCGATCTGGTGCTGGTGCCGCTGCTCGGTTTCGACCGCCGCGGCCATCGGCTTGGCTATGGCGGCGGCTATTACGACCGCAGCTTCGCCTTTTTGCGCGAGCAGACGCGCCCGACCGAGCCGCTGCTGGTCGGCATCGGCTACGCGCTGCAGGAGCTGCCGCAGATCTGCGCCGAAGCGTGGGACGTGCCGCTCGACTTCGTCGCCACCGAACGCGAGCTGATCGACTGCCACGCCATCGCCGAGAACCACGCATGAGTTCCGACGCCCGTCGCGCCAACACCCCGCATTACTGGCTGATGAAGTCGGAGCCGGAGACGTTCTCGATCGACGATCTCAAGCGCAGGCGCCGCGAGCCGTGGGACGGCGTGCGCAACTACCAGGCGCGCAACTTCATGCGCGACGACATGCGGCCGGGCGACCGCGTTTTCTTCTACCACTCCAACTGCGCGCTGCCGGGCATTGTCGGCATCGCCGAGGTGGCCACGGACGCTTATCCGGATCCCAGCCAGTTCGACCCGCACAGCCCCTACTTCGACCCCGGCAGCACGCGCGAGCAACCGCGCTGGATGCTGGTCGAGGTGAAGTTCGTGAAGAAACTCAGGCGCACCATCAGCCTCGACGAACTCAAGCGACACGATGCGCTGACCGGCATGCCGCTGCTGCGCAAGGGCAACCGGCTGTCAGTGATGCCGGTGGGCGCGGCCGAATGGAACTACATCCTGCAGCTCGAATAAGTGTGCACTCGCAACCCTCTCCCGGCGATGCCGCCGGCGCGAAGCGAGTGCCAAACCGTTCTCTCCCACGGAATCCACCCATGAGCAGCGCAAACGAGAAACGCCAGGCCGCCGAGGCCGCGATACGCTACGTCGAGAACGGCGCCATCATCGGCGTCGGCACCGGTTCCACCGTGGCGTTCTTCATCGACGCACTGGCCGATCTGCGCGACCGCATCCAGGGCGCCGTGTCCAGCTCGGAGCAGTCCACGGCACAGCTGCGCAAGCTCGGCATTCCCGTGCTCGATCTCAACGCCGCCGGACCGTTGACGATCTACATCGACGGCGCCGACGAATGCGATCCGCACAAGCGCCTGATCAAGGGCGGCGGTGCAGCACTGACGCGCGAGAAGATCATCGCCCAGGCCAGCCAGAAGTTCGTCTGCATCATCGACTCCAGCAAGCGGGTCGACCTGCTCGGCAAGTTCCCGGTGCCGATCGAGGTGATCCCGATGGCGCGCAGCCTGATCGGCCGCGAAATCGTCAAGCGCGGTGGACAGCCGGTGTGGCGCGACGGCGTGGTCACCGACAACGGCAACTGGATCATCGACGTGCATGGCTGGCAGATCACCGACCCGGTCGCACTGGAGGGTGACCTCAACCAGCTCCCCGGCATCGTCACTGTCGGCCTGTTTGCCCGCCGCCCGGCCGACGTGGTGCTGATCGGCGATCGCGAGATGTGATTGCGCTGCTGATGGCCGGAATGGCGAGGC
>JAJXTX010000335.1:0-1212 GCA_021783385.1 Pseudomonadota bacterium | reverse complement strand
GGTCCGTCTGCTGTACCCCAGACCAAAACAAAAAGACCCGCCACGAGGGCGGGTCTTTTTGTCTTGGCTGGGAGACTAGGATTCGAACCTAGATAGACAGCGTCAGAGGCTGTCGTCCTACCGTTAGACGATCTCCCAAAAACCGCTGGAACGATGCGCTCTGACTCTTGTGCATCGAACCGTAACGCATGATCTCCGCAGGGGAATCAGCGCTTGGAGAACTGGGTCGCGCGACGTGCCTTGTGCAGACCGACCTTCTTGCGCTCGACCTCGCGGGCGTCGCGGGTCACGAAACCAGCCTTGCGCAGCGGCGACTTCAGGCTTTCATCATACTCGATCAACGCGCGGGCGATGCCCAGACGGATCGCGCCGGCCTGACCGGTGATGCCACCGCCGGCGACCGTAACCATGATATCGAACTTGCTGCTGTTGTCGGTCAGCACCAGCGGCTGACGCACGATCATGCACGAAGTCTCGCGACCGAAAAACTGTTCAAGCGACTTGCCGTTGACCACGATGTCGCCCTTGCCCTTGCGCAGGAACACGCGGGCGGCGGAGGTCTTGCGGCGGCCGGTGCCGTAATTCTGCTGGATCGTCATGGAATTGCCTGATTTATTTAAAAGTGCGGCCACGGATGGCTGCTTTCATGCGCAGCGACTGCGCATCAAATCTCCAGCGCCTGCGGCTGCTGTGCGGTATGCGGATGCTCGGCACCGCCGTAGACCTTGAGCTTGCGATACATCTCGCGACCCAGCGGGTTCTTCGGCAGCATGCCCTTGACGGCGATCTCGATCACGCGCTCCGGGTAGGTCGCCAGCAGATCCTTCAGACTGGTGGTCTTCAGGTTGCCGACGTAACCGGTGAAGCGGTGGTACTTCTTGTCGTCCAGCTTGGCACCGGTGACGTGCACCTTCTGCGCGTTGATCACCACGATATAATCGCCGGTGTCGCAGTGCGGGGTGTATTCCGGCTTGTGCTTGCCGCGCAGGCGACGTGCAATTTCGGTCGACAGGCGACCGAGCGTCTTGTCCGTGGCATCCACCACGAACCAGTCGCGCTTGACGTTGTCGGCATTGGCGCTGAACGTTTTCATTTCAAAATACCTGGTAATCCGCCGGCAGGCGGTACGCGTCATCGGTGGATCAAGGGCGCGAGATGATAGCGGAGCCGTCAATCATGGCGCAAGCCCATCGGCCGGCGGGCTGTGAGCTG
>JAJXTX010000334.1 GCA_021783385.1 Pseudomonadota bacterium | reverse complement strand
CACGGCCTGCTTCTGCGCATCACCCAGCCGCGAGCCGGCCATCAGCGCCTGCGCGTAATCACCCAGCGCGTACTGCTTCACCTCGTCGAGAAACGGCTCCAGCGCCGCCGGCTGCTGCGGCAGCTGGCGATGGTAGAACGCGGTGGCGGCGAAGGTGGGCAACGCCAACTCGTACGGCAGGTCGATGCCCGGATTGAACTCCGGCCCGTCGATGCTGGTGTCGAAGCTGAGAATCTGCGACAGCAGGATCACGCCGTTGAGGTCGACGCTGTCGTCGTTCTCCAGGATGTTGGCCAGCACCGCCGAACGCGTGGTGCCGTAGCTTTCGCCGAACAGGTACTTCGGCGAATTCCAGCGGCCGTACTTCGACAGGAACTGGGTGATGAACTGGGCGAAGGCATGGCCGTCGCCGTCGACGCCGTAGATCGCCTTCTTGCGCTTCTTCATCTGCTCGGCGCGCTTGGTCTTGTCGGCGTCATCGGCAATCAGCCGGCTGAAGCCCGCGCCGGGCGCGTCGATGAACACCAGGTCGGAGGCGTCGAGCAGGCTGTAGTCGTTGTTGACCAGGCCGTACGGCGCGGCCGGCGTGTGGGTGTCGTCGGCGGTCACCACGCGTCGGGGGCCGAACGCGCCCATGTGCAGCCACACCGAGGCCGAGCCGGGGCCGCCGTTGTAGATGAAGGTCACCGGCCGCCGGGTGGCCGCCGCGCCCTTCTTGAAATAGGCGACGTAGAACATGCTGACTTCCGGCTCGTTCTCCTTGTCGCCGCTGCCATGCAGCACCAGCGTGCCGGCCACCGCCTGGTAGTCGATGCGCTTGCCTTCGACCGAAACCGAACCCTCGCTGGTCGACGACTGCGGCTGCAGCAGCGCGGCGTCGGGCGCCACGACGGGCTTGGCCTTGTCGTCCGGCTTGGCGGTACCGGCCAGCGTCGCCGTGCTGAGCAGCAGCGCGGCCAGCGCGGCGGCGAGGGGAAGTTTGCGCATGGTGCGGGCATCCTGGAGGGTGAGGCGCAGCACGCGCCGGGCAAGCCCCAGCATAGGCAGCCGCGGCGCCGCCCTCATCGGCCAGAAGTCACCCTCGCTGCTGGGCGGCGGTCTAGCCGCGGCTGATCAGCACGATCGCCAGCAGCGCCAGCGCCACGCCGGCCAGATTGCACCGGCTCAGCCGCTCGCCGAACCCCAGCGTGCCGACCAGCGCGCCCAGCGCCACCACGCCGAGGTTCATGCCGGCGAACACCAGCGCCGGATGCTGCGGCAGCGCCCGGTGCGCGCGCAGGTAGAACAGGATGTTGCCGAAGTTGGCCAGCCCCAGCAGCGCGCCGGCGAGCGCGCTGCGCCCGCCGAAACGAACGCCGCCGTGCAGCCGCTGCCACAGCGGCGGCAGCAGCGCGACCAGCAGCGCCAGCGCGAACATCACCTGCAGCGACGCCGCCAGCGCCAGCCCGGCCAGCGCCACGTACTTGAACAGGATGTCGATCGCGGCAAAGCCGCCGAACACCGCCAGCGGATAGCGCCAGGCCGCGACGCTGCGGTCGCTGCCGGCCGCGCCGCGACCGTCGCGCCACAGCAGGCAGGCCAGTGCCAGCACACCGAGCGCGATGCCTGCGCCCTTGCCGGCGTCGAGCCGCTCGCCAAACAGCGCAAACGCCGCCAGCAGCGAGAGCAGCAGCGACAGCCGCTGCGCCGCGTCGCTGCGCACGATGCCGGCATGCCGCACCGAGGCGGCCAGCGCCAGGAACACCGTCGGCAGCAGCAGGCCCAGCCCGAGCAGCGCCAGCCACGGCGTACCCGCGGCGCGCCAGTGCGGCAGCGCAGGCTGCAGCAGCAGCGCGGTGAGCCCGCTCGCCACCGCATAATTCCACGCGATCGCCTGCGTCAGCTCGACCCCGAAGCGCCGCGCCAGCTTCAGCACGATCGACACCAGCACGCTGCAGATGACGCTCAACGCCACGTAGATCACCGCGCACCCCTGCCGTCAAAAGCCCGCATTGTGCGGCCGGCAGGCGCGCGGAGCGAGCGTACGGCCGCGCAGGCTCAGCCGTGCAGGCTCTTGAACAACATGTAGATCGCGACCAGGATGATCATCCCGGCGAAGACCAGGTTGAGCGCACCACGCGTCTGCGCCAGCCTCTTGGCGCCCATCGCGCCGAGCCAGCCGCCGAGGATGCCGCCGCCGATGAACTCGGCCGCCACGCGCCAGTCCACCAGCCCCGAGGCGGCGTAGTTCACTGCGGTGGTGACGCCGAACGCGCCGACCGAGAACAGCGAGGTGCCGACCGCGTGGATGATCTCCATGCCGCTGGCGAACATCAGTCCCGGCACCACCAGGAAGCCGCCGCCGATGCCGAAGAAGCCCGACAGCGCGCCCGCGCCGAAGCCGGTGGCGCCCAGCCGCGGAACCATGTGCGGCAGCGGGTAGCGATCCGGCCCGCCGCCCTTGCGACCGCGCAGCATCAGCGCGGCCACCACCAGCATCAGCAGCGCGAACAGCACCACCAGATGCTGGCCGTTCACCGCCTTGCCCAGGGTCGAGCCGAGGGTGGCGCCGAGCACGCCGGTGGCGGCAAACACGAAGGCGGGCTTCCAGCGCACGTGGCCGGCGCGCGCGTGCGGAATCAGGTTGGCGAACGCGTTGGCCGCCACCGCCAGCGCGCTGGTGCCGATCGCCACATGCGGGTCGTGTACCCCGGCGACGTACAGCACCAGCGGCATCGCCAGAATCGAGCCGCCGCCGCCGGTCAGCGCCAGCGAAAAGCCGACCGCCGAGCCGCACAGCACGGCCAGCAGATCCTGCATGTGCGGCAGGCCGATCATGCGCAGGCGCCGCTCATGGCGCCGGCCGCAGCTGCGGCCGCAGCGCCGACAGGTCGTATCCGGCCGCCAGCGCGGCCTGCAGGATCGCCGGCGCACCGGCATCCGACTGCAGCGCCCACAGCGTGGCCGAACGCGTGCCGCTGCGGCAGAACGCCAGCACCGGGCCGGGCAGCGCGGCCAGCGCCTCGGCGAAAGCCTGCACCTGCGCCG
>JAJXTX010000046.1:2301-13611 GCA_021783385.1 Pseudomonadota bacterium | reverse complement strand
GCCCACGACGAACTCGGCATGCGCCACGTGCGCTTCCACGGCATCCTGTGCGACGACATGGGCACGCTGATCTGCCAGAGCGACGAGCTGCTCTATTCGTTCTTCAACGCCGACCAGATCTTCGACTTTCTGCTGTCGATCGGCATGAAGCCCTTCGTCGAACTGAGCTTCATGCCCTCGGCGCTGTCATCCAGCGGCCAGACGATCTTCCACTACCGGGCCAACGTCAGCGCGCCGAAGGATCTGGCGCAGTGGTCGGTGCTGATTCACAAGCTGGTCCGCCACTGGGTCGATCGTTACGGCATCGACGAGGTGCGGCAGTGGTTTTTCGAGGTCTGGAACGAGCCCAACCTCACCGCGTTCGGCAGCGGCAGCCAGAGCGAGTATTTCGCGCTGTACCGCTACACCGTCGAGGCGATCAAGACGGTGGACAGCGCGCTGCAGGTGGGCGGCCCGGCCACGGCGGACAACGCGTGGGTCACCGATTTCCTCGATTTCTGCACGACCAACGGGCTGCCGGTCGACTTCGTCAGCACCCATCACTATCCGACCGATTCATTCGGCCAGCCGGGCGACGACACCGAGACGCAGCTGGCCGAAAGCACGCGCAGCGCGCTGCGCGAGGAGGCGCGCGCGGTGCGCAAGCAGGCCGGCAAACTGCCGCTGTACTACACCGAGTGGTGCACCTCGTCCAATCCGCGCGACCCGATGCACGATGACCCGTATGCCGCCGCCTTCATCGTGAAGACCGTGCTGGAGGCGAACGGTCTGGTGCAGGGTTACAGCTACTGGACATTCTCCGACATCTTCGAGGAAAACTACTTTCCCTCGGTACCCTTCCATGGCGGCTTCGGGCTGCTGAACATCCACGGCATCGCCAAACCGGCATACCGCGCCTTCGAATTGCTGCACGGTCTGGGCAGCGCGCTGATGCCGGTGCAAGGGACGCACGCCACGGTCGATGCCTGGCTGGTGCGCGGCGACAAGTCGGCGGCCGTGGTGCTCACCAATTTCGCGCTGCCGCGGCATCCTGTCGCCAGCGAGGCGGTGTCGTTCACGCTCAAGGGCGGTGGCAGCAAGGCATCCGGCTCGCTGCAGCGGATCGACCTGGTGCATGCCAACGCCAAGCGCCGCTGGGAGCAGATGGGCAAGCCGGAATACCTCAGCGCCGCGATGGTCGACGAGCTGCATGAGGTGTCGAAGCTGCAGGCCGAGCCGCTGAAGTTCGCCGGCAAGCGTGGCAGCCATGTGATCGAGCTGGAGCTGCCGCCGCAATCGGTGGCGGTGATTCACTTCGCCTGCTGAGGTTGCGCCTGTTACCTGTCACCCTTCGACTTCGCTTCGCTACGCTCAGGGCGAACGGGCGATGGGTGAAGCAGCGAACGGGTGCACGGGTGCACGGGTGCACGGAATGGCCGGCGCAGTTTGTGGCCATCTCACCCGGCTGCAACGATCAGCAGCCGGTGCCCGTCGGGATCGGCCAGCGCCTGCGGATCACCGGCGCGGGATCGCGTGCCGGGGATGCTGCGCGCCTGCCACAACAGCCGCGTTGCCGCGATGTCGCTGGGGCCGACATCCGCGGGTGCGCCTGGCTGCGTGCGTCGATAGCACAGCAGCTCCAGGTGCGGCGTGGCCTGTTCCGCGGCCAGCGCGGTCACCTCGACCTGCGGCCCGGGCAGGCCGTCGAGGCTTGCCTGCTCCGCGCCGGCATTCGTCGAGGCGCCCGCCACGCGCAGCCCGAGCGCCTGATAGAAGGCCACGCTGGCTGCGCCATCCGCGACGCTGATCGCCGTATGGTCGATGCCAAGACATGGATCGCTGTGCGGCGCCTGCCGCCAGTGCGCCGGCAGCCCGGCCGCCGGAAACGCCAGCAGCTCCAGCGGGTGGCCTTCGGGATCGCGAAACTTGAAGGCGGTCACCCCGCCGGAGCTGACCGGCAACCGCTGGGGGCCGTGCCTGGAGATGGCCGTCCAGCCGCCCACCGCCGACAATCGGTGAAAGGCTTCACGCATGTCGCGGACCACCACCGCGCAGTGCTGGAACAGCAGATCCGAAGCCAGCGTGCCGGCCGGATAGGGCCGACCGGGAAGCGCAAACTGCAGCAGCTCGATGCGCTGGGCGCCCAGCTCCAGCGTGATGCTCAGCGCCCCGCCGGCGACGCCGGTCGCGGCCGTGAAAGCGGCCCCCGCGCGAAGCGCCCGTGCCACTCGCCGGCAGCCCAGTGCCTGCTCGTAGAACGTCGCCAGCCGTTCGGCGTCACGGCTGACCAGAACACAGCGCAGCAGCCGGCACAGCGACGGCGATCCGCCGGCCGTCACCACCGCAGCGCGCCGCGTCGATTCAGGAAGATGGCGTACAGCGTGTGCGAGCCGCCGATGAACAGGCGATTGCGCTGCGCTCCGCCGAAGGTGAGGTTCGAGACCCGGTGCGGCACGCGCAGCTTGCCCAGCAGCCGCCCGTCGGGGGCGATGCAGTGCACGCCGTCGGCGGCGCTGGCCCATACGTTGCCATCCTCGTCCACGCACAGGCCGTCGGTGTAGCCGGGCGCGACCTTGTGGAAGACGCCGCCGCCGTGCAGCGCGCCGTCGGCAGCGACGTCGAACGCGCGGATGTATTGCCGCGGATCGTCGCGCGTCTGATCGCCGGTCTCGCTCACGTACAGCCGGCGCTCGTCCGGGGAAAACGCGAGGCCGTTGGGACCATCGAAATCGCCCGCCATCAGCACGATCCGGCCCGCTGCCGGATCGAGGCGATACAGCGCCGGCGGTTGCTCGGAAGTCTGGCGGCCGCCCTCGTAGTCGCTCTGGATGCCGTAAAGCGGATCGGTGAACCAGATCGAGCCGTCCGACTTCACCGTGACGTCGTTCGGCGCGTTGAGCCGACGCCCCGCATGCCGATCGATCAGCCGGCTCAGGCTGCCGTCGAGCTCGGTGCGATAGAGGCAGCGATCGCGATGCGAACAGGAAATCAGCCGACCCTGCCGGTCGCGGCACTGGCCGTTGGCGTAGTGCGACGGCGCGCGATAGACGGACACCCCGGCATCCTCGATCCAGCGCAGGGTGCGGTTGCGCGGCAGATCCTGAAACAGCAGGCAGCCGGCGTCACCCATCCACACCAGGCCCTCGATCCAGCGGAAGCCGCCGGCCAGTTCCTCCAGCGACGCATTCGCCAGCAGGTAGTGCGCGAAGACCGGATCGACGATCTCGAAACCGTCCATCGCCGATCACCGGAAGCCGCACGGCGAGGCGGGCGCCGGTGCATCGTCAAGCTGGATCACCAGCAGCACCGCCGGCACCTCGCCCAGCGTGCCGGACCGATGCCCCCTGCGTCCGTCCACCTCCCGACAACCCTGATCGCCACCGAACGACCATTCACCGGCAGCCATCTCGGTGCGCGTGCCGTCCATCGACTCGACAAACCAGCGCCCGGTCAGCGGCACGATCCACTGCGGCTTCGGGTTCTCGTGCCAGCAACCGACCCAGCCGACCGGCTGCACCGTGACCACCATCGTCATCGCGCCATGCCGCGCTTCGCCCTGCCACTGCGGAGCGGCCGGCGGCTGCATGGATCTCCATGCGAATTCGGTCATCGCGCAGCGCCGCTGGTGGCTCACGCCGGCAGCGTCGGTCCACAGATGCCAGTAAGGCACGCTCGGCTGGTCAGTCATGGCGGATGTCCCGGATCGGTCAGCGCATAGGGATGCGAGGAGGCCAGCGGATGGGCCAGGAAGCGCAGCACGCCCGCCGCCGTGCCGCCCGTCGTCAGCAGCAGAAATCCACCCGCCAAGGCAAGGTTTTTCAGAAAGTCCCAGAACAAGTCACGGCCCTTGCTGGCGCCCCGCAGCCGAAAATCCGGAACCTTCCAGAAGCGCTTCCACAGCAGCGCGGTGACGATGCAGTAGCCGGCCAGGACGAAGGCGGCCAGCCGATCCGCCACGCCGGTGAGGATCGCCAGCGACATGCCCACTTCGATGCCCAGACCCATCCAGATCATCACCGGCGCCAGCGCCGCCGAACCCACGCCCTGCCGCGCCTGCTCCACCGCCTGTCGGTGATTGAGGAGCTTGTCCAGCGCGCTGAACGGCAGAAACAGCAGCACCAGCAGGCCGCGCACCAGCAACGCAAGCATCACCATGATCACGCCGGTCACCTCGATCTCCCGCTGTCGCCGAGTACGCAACATGCACGGGGAGCGGTGAATACCGCGTAGCAGAGGAACGCCGTGCCCGGCATGCATGAATTTGCGGCCGCAGCGAAGCGACCTGACGACGGCGAGCACGCCGCACTCACGCTCGCGCGACGGCGCCCGCGCCACAGTGCACGCCGGCTCGTTGCCCTCGCCCACTTCCAAGGATCGTCGCCATGAATGCCGCCGCCCCGTCCATTCCATCCACCGCGCCCGCGGTGCCCGCCTATCCGCTGCTCAGCGGCCAGAAGGCGCTGGTCACCGGCGCCAACTCGGGCATCGGACGCGGCGTGGCGATGGCCATGGGACAGGCCGGTGCCGATGTCTGCGTCAACTACGTCGATGGCGACGAGGCGGCCAACGCCGTGGTCGCCGAGCTGCTCGGGTTGGGCGTCAAGGCGTTCGCGTACCAGGCCGATGTGTCCGACGAGCAGCAGGTGGCGGCGATGTTTCGTGCCGCCGTCACGCAGTTCGGCACCGTCGACATCCTGGTCGCCAACGCCGGCCTGCAGCGCGATGCGGCGTTCCACCAGATGACGCTGGCGCAGTGGAACACCGTGATCGGCGTCAACCTCACCGGGCAATTCCTGTGCGCACGCGAGGCCGTGCGCGAATTCCTGCGGCGCGGCGTGGTGCCGACGGTCTCGCGTGCGGCCGGCAAGATCATCTGCATGAGTTCGGTCCACCAGGAAATCCCCTGGGCCGGGCATGCCAACTACGCCACCTCGAAGGGCGGCATCAAGCTGCTGATGGAGAGCCTGGCGCAGGAGGTCGCGCAGCAGCGCATCCGCGTCAACGCGATCGCGCCCGGCGCGATCCGCACGCCGATCAACACCAGCGCGTGGAACACGCCCGCAGCCTACCGGCAGCTGATGACGCTGGTGCCCTACGGCCGCATCGGCGAGCCGGAGGACATCGCGCGGGCCGCCGTGTGGCTGGCCTCGGATCAGTCCGACTACGTGGTCGGCACCACGCTGTTCGTCGACGGCGGCATGACGCTGTATCCGGGCTTCGCCACCGGCGGCTGATGCCGGCCCCACCCATGCCTGCGCAGTGAGGAATCGACCGTGGCAGACGCCCATTACGATCTGATCGTCATCGGCAGCGGCCCCGGCGGGGCGTCGCTGGCGCACAAGCTGGCACCGACCGGCAAGCGCATCCTGCTGCTCGAACGCGGCGACTACCTGCCGCGCTCGCCGGCCAACTGGGATGCGCAGACCGTGTTCGTCGACGGCGCCTATCAGGCCGACGAAACCTGGTACGGCAAACATGGCGAGGCGTTTCACCCCGGCCTGCACTACTGCGTGGGTGGCAACTCCAAGGTCTATGGTGCGGCGCTGTTCCGCCTGCGCGAGCGGGACTTCGACGAGGTGCAACACAAGGACGGCATCTCGCCCGCGTGGCCACTGAAGTACGCCGCGTTCGAGCCGTACTACGCCGAAGCCGAGCAGCTGTTCCACGTGCACGGCCAGCGCGGCGAAGATCCGCACGAGCCGCCGTCGAGCGGTCCGTTTCCCTGCCCGCCGGTATCGCACGAGCCGCGCATCGAGGCGCTCAGCGAAAGCCTGCGCCGCGCCGGGCTGCACCCGTTCCACCTGCCGCTGGGGATCCTGCTCGACGAGCAGAACGGCAAGCCCACGCCCACCAGCATCTGCATTCGCTGTGACGCGTTCGACGGCTTCCCGTGCCTGTTGAACGGCAAGGCCGATGCGCAGGTGATCTGCGTCGACCCCGCCCTGAAAGCCAACCCGCAGTTCACCCTGCTCACCGGCGCCTATGTGTCGACGCTGGAGACCGATGCCGCGGGAAAAACCGTGACCGGCGTGCGCGTCACCCGCGACGGCCGACAGGAATGCTACTCGGCCGACATCGTGGTGGTGGCCTGCGGGGCGCTGTCCTCGGCGCTGCTGCTGCTGCGCTCGGCCAACCCGCGCCATCCCGACGGGCTGGCCAACGGCTCCGGTCAGCTCGGGCGCAACTACATGCGCCACCAGCAGTCGATCCTGATGGCGCTGATGCGCGAGCCGAACGAGACGGTGTTCCAGAAGACGCTCGCGCTGAGCGACTACTACTTCGGCGCCGACGACTGGGACTACCCGTTAGGGCTGATCCAGATGTGCGCCACCTCGCACGGCGCGCAGATCCGCGGCGAGGCGCTGCCGGGCTGGCTGGAGTGGATGCCGAAGATGCCGTTCGAGCAGATGGCGCGCCACTCGATGGATTTCTGGCTCTCCAGCGAAGACCTGCCGCGGGCGGAAAACCGTATCCGTTACGACGGCGGGCGCGTCGTGCTGGAGCTCACCGAAGGCGACATGGAAGGGCATCATCGGCTCAGGAAAAAACTCGAACTGATGCTGGACAAGGCTGGCGCACATCCGCTGCTGCTGGATCGCAGCCTGTACCTGGGCAAGGGCATCCCCATTGGCGGCACCGCCCACCAGGCCGGCACCGCCCGCTTCGGCCGCGATCCGGCCAGCTCGGTGCTCGATCTCGACTGCAAGGCGCACCAGCTCGACAACCTGTATCTCACTGACGCCAGCTTCTTTCCATCGATCGGCGCGGTCAATCCGACGCTGACCATCATCGCCAATGCGCTGCGGGTGGCCGAGCGGATCAGGCAGCGGCTGAGCTGAGCAATCGGGCGCTGCAGCGGGCCGGCAGGCGCGCGAGGTGATGCCGGATGCACCGATCGTTGCATACTCTCGCATCATCAGGCGGTACCAATAGATCCAGCATGTCACCGACACCCACTCCTGCACCCCCGCCCACCAGCGGCCATGTGGAACACCTGTACGCCGCGCTGGCGGATATCGGCGACCTGGTGGCCGCAATGCCGCGCCCGCCGGCGCTGTATGCAGGGATCGTGCAGATCCTCGAACACCACGTTGGCGCCCTGCTGGTGCTGGCCGGCGAGATCGACTACACGGCGGGCGTGCTGTGGCGGCACGCGCCTGACCCGGTACCGCCAGGACTGGAGGATATCTATCCAGTATCGGTACCGATCGCGATTGCTGGCCCGTCGTTCTGGGCCGGCCAGATCGAGGTCGAACCGAACATCGTCGATGCGCCTGGCCGCGAAGCCTGGCGCCCGGCCTATGCCCGCCATGGCATCCGCGCCTCGGCAGCCGTGCCCGTGTCCTGCTTCGGCAAGGTTTACGCGGCGCTGATCCTGCGCTCACGCGATCCGGCGTTTTTCTCGGCGCCGCTGCTGCAGCTGCTGGAGCGGGCCGCGCTCAGCATCGGGCACGCGCTGGAGGGCGACATGCAGCGCAACCAGCTGGATGCAAGCCTGCTCGCGGCCGAGCGCAGCCAGCGCGCGCTGCGCCTGCTGAGCGAGACGCTGAAGGCGGCCACCCACGCCGACACCGAAGATGCGCTGTTTGCCGAGGCCTGCCAGGTGGTGGTGGACAGCGGTGGCTATCCGGTGTGCTGGATGGGTCTGCACGAAGCCACCCCGACGCCTGCACTGGCGCTGCGCGGGCATGCCGGACGCGGCGCGGCCTTCTATCGCGATTTCCGCCTGCAGCTGGACGACCCCGGCGTGTCGACCAGCGTCAGCTCGGCGGTGATGCATACCGGCAAGCCGGTGGTGAAGCTGCCGCGCGAAGGCGGTGCAGAGAGCTGGGCCGCCGACGCGCGCGACCTGGAGCTGGGCGCCCTGCTCGGTCTGCCGCTGCGCCTGCTGGGGGAGCTGGCCGGTGTGCTGGTGATCGGCGCCGACGCCGCGGACGCCTTCACCCTGGCCGAGATCGGCGTCTTCGAGGAGATGGCGAAAGAGCTCAGCCTCGGGCTGGAACGCCTGCGCGCGCGCCGGGCGCAGGCGCTCGCCGAGCAGGAGCTGCGGCTCAACCTGCGCCGCTTCCAGGCGATCCTGGCGAGCCGCTACGCGGGCATCCTGGTGCTGGACGCGAGCGGCCGCGTGCGGTTCTGCAACGCCACGTTTTGCCGGCTTTTCGACCTGCCCGAAGTGCCCGAGCAGCTGGTCGGCATGTCCGCGGCGGCACTGCTGGAACGCATACGCCCGGCCTATGCCAATCCCGAACGCGAGCTTGAGCGCGTGCGCGATCTGCTGCTGGGCGGGGTGCCGGTAGAGGGTGAGGAACTGCTGCTGAGCCGCGGCCGCACCTGCCTGCGCAGCTTTGCGCCGATCACCCTCGACGGCCAGCCGCATGGTCACGTATGGCATCACGTCGACATCACCGAAAACAAGGCGCAGGCGGCCGAGGTCGAACGACTGGCGTATTACGATGCGGTCACCGGGCTGCCCAACCGGCGGCTGTTCCTGGAATCGCTGGAGCGCTGCCAGGGCCAGGCGCGCCGCCAGCACACGCTGCTGGCACTGGGCGTGCTGAACCTGGATGGCTTCAAGCACATCAATGACCAGCTCGGACATGCCGCCGCTGACGAAGTGCTGCGCGAGGTCGCCCGCCGGATCACCGCCGCACTGCGCGACGGCGACGTGGTGGCGCGGCTCGGCGGCGACGAATTCGCCCTGCTGCTGGCCGAGCTCGATGGCGATCAGGAACGGCAGCAGCTGAGCACCAGCCTGCTGACGGCCATGCGCGAGCCGCTGCCGTGGAGCGGCGGCCAGCTGCGGCTGTCCGCCAGTATCGGCTGGACCGTGTATCCCGCGGACGATGCGGTGGCGGAGACGCTGATGCGCCACGCCGACTACGCCATGTACGCCGCCAAGGAGCTGGGGCGTGACCGCGGCCTGCTGTATTCCGCGGCGCTGGAGCAGGTCGACGCCGAGCAGCGTTCGATGCGGGCCCGCATCATCAGCGCGCTCGACGACGGCAGTCTCGTGCTGCTGTTTCAGCCGATCGTGGCGATCGATGCCGACCACGGCGGTCGCGTGGTGGGTGCCGAGGCGCTGCTGCGCCTGCGCGACGGCGCGCTGGGCCTGCTGTCGCCGGCGCTGTTCCAGCACGCGCTTGACGACGCCATGCTGGCACGCCCGATCGGCCGCTTCGTGCTCGACGCCGCGCTGCGCATCTGCAGCGGCTGGCTCGCCGCGGGGCTGCGGCTGCCGGTATCGGTCAACATCAGCACGCGGCACCTGATGCACCCGGATTTCGTGCAGGACCTGCAGCAGGCGCTTGCGGCGCACCCCGCCGTGGATGCGAGCCTGCTGGGCATCGAGATCACCGAGACGGGCCCGCTGCTCGATCCGGCGCGCGCGCGTCTGGTCATCGAACAGTGCCGGGCCTGCGGGGTGCAGGTGAGCCTGGACGACTTCGGCACCGGCAGCGCCTCGCTCAGCCACATCCAGAAGATGGACGTGGGCACGCTGAAGATCGACCAGAGCTTCGTGCGCGACATCCTGGTGGAATCGCGCAACATCGCCATCGCCGCCGGCATCATGACCACCGCGCGCCTGCTGGGCATCACGGTGATCGCCGAGGGCGTCGAGAACGAGGCCCAGGGCAAGCTGCTGCTCTCGCTGGGCTGCCACCAGCTGCAGGGCTACCTGATCGCCGAGCCGATGCCGGCCGATACGATCCCGGCATGGGCGAGCACATGGGAACCACCGGCTTCCTGGACGTGACGCACCCGGGCAGTTGACGCGTATGCCCGGAGCGGGCCGGCCAACCGTAACGCTTACACGAGTGCATCCTCCGCCGCCACAAAGCCGCCGGTCTGGCGTGCCCACAGCCGCGCGTACAGCCCTTCGTGCGCGATCAGCTCGGCATGGGTGCCGCTCTCCACGATGCGGCCCTTGTCCAGCACCACCAGCCGGTCCATGCGCGCGATGGTGGAGAGGCGATGCGCGATGGCGATCACCGTCTTGCCCTGCATCAGCAGGTCGAGGCTGTCCTGGATCGCTGCCTCGGCTTCGGAATCCAGCGCCGAGGTGGCTTCGTCGAGCACCAGGATCGGCGCGTCCTTCAGCAGCACGCGGGCGATCGCGATGCGCTGGCGCTGGCCGCCGCTGAGCTTCACGCCGCGCTCGCCGACCAGCGCGGCGAAGCCGAGCCGGCCCTCGCCGTCGACCAGCTGCGGAATGAACTCGTCCGCGCGCGCCTTGCGCACGGCCTCGAGGATCTGCGCCTCGCTGGCGTCCGGCCGGCCGTACAGGATGTTGTCGCGAATCGAGCGATGCAGCAGCGAGGTGTCCTGGGTCACGACTCCGATCTGCGAGCGCAGGCTTTCCTGGCTGACCCGGGCCACATCCTGGCCATCGATGAGGATGCGCCCGCCCTCCAGGTCATACAGCCGCAGCAGCACGTTGACGAGGGTGGACTTGCCCGCGCCCGACGGCCCGACCACGCCGATCTTCTCGCCCGCGCGCACGGTGAGGTCCAGCCCGGCGATCACCCCGCCCTGCTTGCCGTAATGAAAATGGATGTGCTCGAAGCGCACCGCGCCGCGGGTCACCTGCAGCGGCAGCGCGCCCTCGCGGTCCTGCACCGCGCGCGGCTGCGCGATCGTGGTGAGACCGTCCTGCACGGCGCCCACGTTCTCGAAGATGCCGTTGACCACCCACATGATCCAGCCGGACATGTTGTTGATGCGGATCACCAGCCCGGTCGACAGCGCGATCGCGCCCACCGTCACCTTGCCCTCGCTCCACAGCCAGATCGCCAGCCCCGAGGTGCCGGCGATCAGGAAGCCGTTGAGGATGGTGATGCTGGCATCCATCGCGGTGGTGAGACGGGTCATGCCGCGCAGCTTGCCGGTCTGCTCCGCCATCGCCTCGGCCACGTAGGCTTCTTCGCGCCGCGTGTGCGCGAACAGCTTCAGCGTCAGCACGTTGCTGTAGCCGTCGACGATGCGCCCCATCAGCTTCGACTTCGCCTCCGAGGCCTTCCACGAGCGCTGCCTGATGCGCGGGATGAACCACGCCAGCAGACCCACGTAGCCCGCCACCCACACCACCAGCGGCAGCGCCAGCCACACGTCGGCCCGGGCGAACAGCACGATCGCGCTGCCGGTGTAGATGATCACGTACCACAGCGCGTCGACGATCTGCACCGCCGACTCGCGCAGGCTGGCGCCGGTCTGCATGATGCGGTTGGCGATGCGTCCGGCGTAGTCGTTCTGGAAGAAGCCCAGGCTCTGGCGGATCACGTAGCGATGGTTCTGCCAGCGGATGCGGTTGGTCAGACTGGGCACGATCGCCTG
>JAJXTX010000046.1:0-2201 GCA_021783385.1 Pseudomonadota bacterium | reverse complement strand
GGCCTCACGCCGCTGCATGCGCAGGGCAGCAGCCCGTCCGCCACCGCCCCGGCAGCCACTCCGGCGCAGAGTCTGGATCAGCTCAGCCATCAGCTCGACACGGTGCGCACCGCACTGAAGGACAAGGGCGCCGAGGCGCCGCTGGCGGATCTGCGCAGCACCGCCCTCAGCGTGCAGGATCACGCCAGCGAGCTGGCCAGCAGCCTGGCACCGCAGATGTCGGCGCTGCAGGCGCAGCTGACCGTGCTGGGGCCGCCGCCAGCGAAAGGCGCGCCGGCCGAGGCGCCGAGCGTCAGCGCGCAGCGCCGCCAGCTGAACAAGGCCAGCGCCGATCTGGACGCGCAGATCAAGCAGGCGCAGCTGCTCGGCCAGAACGCGATGCAGCTGGCCGCGCAGATCACCGGCATGCGCAACGACCAGTTCCAGGCGCGGCTGGCGTCGCGCACCGCCACCCCGTTCAGCAGCGCGTTCTGGGCCGATCCGGCGCGCACCTTTCCGGATGACCGGCTGCGCCTGCAGGAGCTGGGTACGCGCTGCCGCGATGCCTGGAACGAGGCGTGGCAGCCGCCGAATCGCCGGCCACTGCTGCTGTGCCTGATCGCCGCCGCGCTGCTGCTCGGCGTCGGCCGCTGGCTGCTGGAGCGGGTGCTGCGCGTGCTGGCCACGCGCCGCGTGCCGGACGGCCGCCTGCGCCGCAGCGCGATGGCCACCGCGGTGGCGCTGAGTTCGGTGATCACCACCGGGCTGGCCGCGCAGCTGGTGTACCTGGGCATCAACTGGAACGACATCCTCGATCCGGATCTGGACACGCTCGCCTCGGCGCTGGTGCGGCTGGTGCTTTTCGCCGCGTTCGTCACCGGGCTGGGCCGGGCGCTGCTCTCGGCCAAGCGGCCGAGCTGGCGGCTGCCGCCGATGTCGGACCGCACCGCGCAGCGGCTGCGGCCGTTTCCGTGGCTGCTCGGCGCATCGGCGCTGCTGCTCGGGCTGTTCGAGCGGGTCAGCCGCACGATCGGCTCCAGCCTGCCCGCCACGGTGGCGGCGCGCGGCCTGATCGCGCTGGTGATCAGCGGCCTGTTCGGCGTGGCGCTGCTGCGCCTGCGCCGCCCGCGCCATGTGCCGGTCACGGGCCAGCCCGCGCCGGCACAGCGGCACCTGTGGGTGGCGCTGCTGGGCATCGGCGCCGTGCTCGGCGTGGTCATCAGCTGGCTCGGTGTGGCCACCGGCTTCATTGCGCTGGCCTATTTCGTGGCGCGGCAGATGCTGTGGGTCGGCGTGATCGTGAGCACGCTGTACCTGCTGGTCCACTTGCTGCAGGACCTGTTCGACACCCTGCTGTCGCCGCAGGGCCGCAGCGGCCAGCGGCTGCAGGCGGCGTTCGCGCTCTCGCCGAACACGCTGGAGCAGGCCGCCATCGTGCTGGCCGGCGTCAGCCGCATCCTGCTGCTGCTGCTGGCCGCGGCGATCGTGCTGGCACCGTTCGGGGCCGGTCCCAGCGACCTGATCGCCAGCGCGACGCAGACCTTCGGCAGCCTCAAGTTGGGCGACCTGCCGATCGAACCGGGCAGCATCCTCACCGGCGTGCTGGTGTTCGCGCTGGGGCTGGCCCTGCTGCGCGCGCTGAAGCGCTGGCTGACCGACCAGCTGCTGCCGACCACCACGATGGAACGCGGCATGCAGGAGTCCATCGTCACCCTGCTCGGCTACCTCGGCGGCATGCTGGTATTCGTGCTGACGCTGGCGGCGCTGCACGTCGATCTGAAAAGCATCGCGTGGATCGTCAGCGCGCTGTCGGTGGGCATCGGCTTCGGCCTGCAGGCGATCGTGCAGAACTTCATCTCGGGGCTGATCCTGCTGGCCGAGCGGCCGGTGAAGGTGGGCGACTGGGTCAGCCTCAACGGCGTCGAGGGCGACATCCGCCGCATCAACGTGCGCGCCACCGAGATCCAGCTGTGGGACCGCTCCACCATGATCGTGCCGAACTCGCAGCTGATCACCCAGAACGTGCGCAACGTGACGCTGGCCAATGCGCTCGGGCGGGTCAGCTTCAAGTTGCCGATGCCGCTGGACACCGACGCCAACCGCGCGCGCGCGATCATCCTGGACGCCTTGCACGAACACGACGTGACGCTGGGCGCGCCCGCGCCGCTGGTGCAGCTGGACAGCATCGACGCCAACTGCATGGTATTCAGCGCCTACGCGTA
>JAJXTX010000333.1 GCA_021783385.1 Pseudomonadota bacterium | reverse complement strand
GGCTTGCTAGCCTGTTCAACCGCACCGCGCTTGAACTCCGCACTGAACTTTCTTCGCTTCGACATGAACACTCCTGATGGCCTCTATCGGCCTTTTCGTAAGTGTCCGTGAAATCGGGGGTGAACCCACTTTCAACCACGCTCGCGGCAACGTCAAACATTCGCTGGATACGATTTGCCGCGCGTTACACACATTCAATCCAGTGTTTCGAAGGCTACCTCGTCGAAGTCCGGTGCCCGTTCAAATACCCTTGAGCGTGAATTTCAAGCCGTCCGTCTGCGGTCAACCATGACGAAAACGCGCGGTACGCCGTGTGCCGACGTTCACCGGGTGGTTGATGCGAGGGGCGATTAGGGCTCGGTTGTGAATGATCACACATGGATGTAAGCCTTTCCGCGTGTTGATGCGCGAAATCGACACGCAATTCACATACCTATATGCTGTTTACCGCCTAGCATTTCACAAAGTCATCGCATACTGTGTCAGCAGGGGTGCCGTATCTGCGATGTGTATTTGATAGTACCTGAACGACCAACGGCATGGCTGTGTAGTGGCGCGCCTCCTCCCAACGTGCCGAGGATCGGAGATGAAAATGAACAAAATCAGATCGATAGAGATGTCCGAAACAGTCATTGACATCACGCCGCACCTGGCGCGCTCTTCAGTGCGCAGCAGCGCTTCGCAGTGTTTGTGCGCGACCAGCCTTGCACAGGTGGAATCGGCCTGGCGGTTGGTATATCAACGCTATTCACAAATGGGGCTGATCGAGGAAAACCCGTATGGCATACATACCGTTCCCACCGCCGTGGGACAGCATGCATGCGTGATATGGGGGCCAGAAGGGCCAGAAGTTGGCTATACGATGACACTATTTCGGGACAATCCGATGGTAGGGCTCGCGCTGGACAGCGTGTATGCACGATATCTGGATGAACTGCGACGGAAAGGACGTCGCCTGCTTGAAGTGGGCATGCTGGCGGATCGCCGCCAGTCTTCATCGCGTGGCGTCGTGGCCCTGTTCAGCATGATGCGCTGGGCCATACACTACGGTTTGAACACCGATTTGACCGATATCGTCATTGGTGTGCACCCGCGACATGCCGAGTTTTACATACGTTGTTACGGTTTCGAAAAATTTGCGCCACCAACAAGCTACGCGTTGGTGCGCAACAATCCGGTGGTATTGTTGCGCCTACGTTTGCACGAGGCACTGGCGAAAGAAGTGCTGCCACGAGGCCTCGCCGACGCACGTGACAACCCCATACCCGGCAGCGCGTTCTCCCGTCGCTTCGCGTTTGAGCCTGAGCAACTGCGTGGATCCCTCATCGCCGGCTTTTTGAAAGCCCGATATTGCATTGATCCCGGCCAGCGGGCCGAGCCGGCGGCGAATCAGCTCAGTGCAGCGTTGCAAGCTTGAGGGGCGGATTCAACTGCGAAGCGCACCACGGTTAAGGGGGACATCGAAAACGTGTTGCGGCGTACGGAAGTCTAACAGGGTATTGAGAATGCGCCCCTCCGATGCCGGTCGATAGCTCTCGGCTATGGATCATCAGGTGTGGCCGGCTGATTTCGGATGGATGGCCGAGTTTCGGGCGCACGTCTCCCGTGTTCGCTCAGGTTGGCGACGGGTTCCACCACTCGCCGATGCCACCGAGCCGGATCAGGTTGTACGCCGCGAACGTCCAGGTCACCCAGCCGCGCACGGTGGGCAGCGCCACCAGCGGCAGTTTGCGCAGGCCACCGATGGTCTTGATCCAGCCAAAGCCCTGCTCGATGCGTTTGCGAACCTGCAGGCTCATCGCGTAGCCCTTGCCACGGGCGGTGCGATGGTCGACGGCACTGCGTCGACCTTTGGTGTGGCGGGCAATGTGGGGCTTGATCCCGCGCTGCTTCAGCGCCGCGACAAAGTCCTGCGTGTCGTAGCCTTTGTCTGCACCCAGTGTTGCGCCGGGTTTCACGCCGGCGGCGGTCAGCAGATCCAGCGCACCGTCACGCTCGCCGGTGCCACTGGCGTGGCGCACATCCACGGCCACCAGCAGGCCGTTGCGGTTTTCCATCAGGGCATTGGCCAGATAACTCAGCTTCGCCTCCTTGCCCTTGCCTTTGCGGATCAACCGCGCGTCCGGGTCGGTGGTGGAGGCGTGCGTGTCGTTGCTGCGCTTCTCGCCGTGGAAGTCGTCTCCGTCGTCATTGCTGCCGTCTTTCGGCCGGAAGCTCTTGTGCGAGGCCCATGCTTCTAGCAACGTGCCGTCGACCGAGAAGTGCTCATCGCTGACCAGATCTTGCATCCGCGCCAGCAGCACGGTGTGCTCGAAAAAGCGCTGCGCAATCGCCTCGTCGACCACCTGCCACAGTGAGGCGCGAAGAAGGCGCTCGGGGGAATCGACGGCCGCCCGCCTTCGGCGTAGCGCGCCGCCAAGACTTCATCGAGTTCAGCCAGGATGCCGTCCACCAGCACACGCAGTTTGCGGATCGGATGGTCACTCGGCACGCGCTCTTCCACGGACACGTACGCGAACATGCCAAGCTGCTGGACATCGGGACTGCGCATCGGGGGTCGATAGCTCTGCGATTGAGACAAACTATGACCGCGACGACCCGGGGAGTTTCTCAACAGCCTGCTAGTATGCGGGCAGCGCCTTGCTACACTCAAAGCCATATGGATTGGGGAGATGCCCTGTCATGCAGCGGCTCAGGATTGACTTGATTGCGGCCGCGCGACCCAATTTCATGAAGGTCGCGCCTCTATTCCACGCGTTGCACGAGCAATTGTGGTGTCGTCTGCGGCTGGTGCATACCGGCCAGCACTACGACCGAAACATGTCGGAGGCTTTTTTTCGTGATTTGAAGTTGCCATCGCCGGATCTGAACCTGGGCGTGGGCAGCGGCAGTCACGCCGAACAGACCGCCAACGTGATGCTGGCCTACGAGCGCGCCTGCGTCGAGGATCGACCGGACCTGATCGTCGTGGTCGGGGATGTCAATGCAACGGTTGCCTGCACCTTGGTCGGCGCGAAGCTGTGCATTCCGGTGGCGCATCTGGAGGCCG
>JAJXTX010000332.1 GCA_021783385.1 Pseudomonadota bacterium | reverse complement strand
TAGACGTGGCCATCCAGGGTGCCGACCGCCAGCAGGTCACCGACCACCACCGGACCGCCGGCATACATGGCGTCCTTGCGCTTCTTGTCACCCCAGCCGAACCAGCCGTGGGTGCGCGAGCTTTTCGACCACAGCGTCTTGCCGCTGTTCGCGTCGATCGCGGCCAGCTTGCCGTCGGTACTGTCGGCATACAGCACGCCGTCGACCACGCTTGGGCGCAGGCGCACGCCGCTTTCGCCGGCGCCGTCGCCGACGCTGGTTCGCCACAGCCGGGTCACCTTGACGGTCGGTTTGAAATCCTTCGCCAGCGGCGTCGGCGGCTGGACATTTTCCTTCTTGAAGGAATGGCAGCCGGCAAGCCCTACCAGCGAGGTCAAGGTGAGCAGCAAGACGCGTTTCATCATTTCAGGTTTCATGCACCCTGCTTCCCGGCCACGGCCAAATCATCGAGTTTCATCTTCAACGCACCGCGCTGCGGTGCATCCCCGCCCAACGTCGACAGGGCCGTCTGGTAAGCCTTGCGTGCGTCGTCAGAACGCCCAAGCTTGACCAACACATCGCCGCGGAGTTCCTGCGCGAGTCCCTGGTAGCTGCCGGCCGGGATCTGATCGAGCGTGGCCAGCGCCGCTGCACCGTTGCCACGCGCCAGTTCCACCTGCGCCAGGCGCAGCTCCACCAGCGCCTTCAGCGCCGGTTCGACGGCATGGGCCTGGGCCCACTGCAGCGAGGCCTCAGCCTCGGCCAGCTGCTTGTCCTGCACCTGCTGGCGCGCCTGATCACTCAGCGCGAAAACCGCATACGGCGATTTGGCATAGTCCTGCTTCATCTGGTCGGCGAGGCGGGTGGCATTAGGCAGATTGCCCGCGGCCAGCGCCACGCGAACCTGCTGGTACAGCTGCGATGCCGCCCTTTCATTGCGCGCCTGATGATTGCGCCACTGCTGCCAGCCGAAGATGCCGACCAGACCTATCGCAATGCCGACCACGATCGAAAGGCCGTTTTCGCGCAGCCATTTCTGGACAAGCTCGCTCTGTTCGTATTTGTTGTATTCGTCAAATGCCATGCATTCACCAATCAGGGGACCGGACAACGCGAACCAGCAGGCCGGCGCGGTAAGTAAACAGCAAAAACAGGCAAGCCCGTCCGATGCCGAACGGGCAATGGGCAAGCATAACCGAAATGAGCCGACGCGACGGCGAGAAAGCGGATCAGAGGCTGGCCGCGGAGGCCTTGCCATCCTGCATCTGCACGCGGAAATGCGCCACGTTGGCATGCCGGAAATCGCTGAGCGCCACCGGCTGGCCATCGATGCTGATCTGCGCCCCGGTCGCGTTGCCGATGCGCACATCCAGCGGCTGATCGCTGTGATACGTCTTGCTGCTGCCGGCCGGAAGCAACCCGTATTCCAGCCGCGAACCGTCGCTCGCGATCACTTCGACCCAGCTGGCTTGGGTCAGGCTGAGCCCGAGGCTGTGGCTGCCGGTTCCGCTGTCGACCGCGGGGACCGGGACCGTCGGCGCTGCCGGCTGCGCCGGCTGCACGCTGTCGCCGCCCAGATTCGGAAACGGCGCCATCGAGGCCAGCAATGGCTGATCCTGCGGTTGTGGTTGCGCCTGCGGCAGGATCAGTTTCAACGCCGAGGCCTGCGCCGTGGCAGGCATGGTTGGCAACGTGCCAGTGCTGCCAGCAGCGGCCGGCGCATCCTGCTGGGCGACCGGCGCGGCATCCAGCGGAGCCAGATGAGTGATCGAGCGGTCCAGCGTTCCGCGCACGCCCAGCCAGATCATCGGCACCACAATCACGGCGGTCAGCACCACATAGGTCGCGGCTGTAGCGTAGCGATCCAGCAGGAAGCGTGAATGCGAAATGCCGCCGGTCGCCACCAGATTCGGCTCGACCTGCCTGATCCGGTCAAGCTCCAGCTGAATCAATGGTTCGTCGATGCCGAGATGACGAGCGTACTTGCCGATATAGCTGGCAAGGTAGATTTTCGAATCGATGGCATCGCACTCGCCGCGTTCAAGCTGGCGCAACACGCGAACCGGCAGCCTCAGCACATGCGCGCATGTCTCCAGATCCAGACCACGTGCTTCACGCGCCGCATGCAGGCGATGGCCAAAACTCATGCCGTGGAGCTGTGTGGCGCAGCTGTCCAATTCAGGCAGGTTGATGCCTAACTGTCCGGTATTGCTTGCATCCGGTTCGGCCGGTTGTGGCTGCATGGCGGTCATGGGCTGGCAGGAGTGGTCAGTGCGTGCGCCTGCACCGAATCCGGGAACAGGCTATGCAGTCGCTTGCTGTAGACGAGGGCACCTTCCCGGTTCCCCAAACGCGATTCAATATCGTATCCGAGCTTCAGCGAGGCAGGCGTTGGCTGACCCAGCGCATCGAAGCGCTGGATGAACGCGCGGGCGTGGAAAGCATCGTTATGCATGTATAACGTATTCGCGAGCTGAAAGAGTGCCTCGGCATTGTGCGGATTATGCGCGATCGCGTCACGAAAACTCGCTTCAGCCCCTGGAATGTCGTTCATCTGCAGCTGGCACACCCCCGCATTCGTCAGCGCCATGTCGGGCGTCTGGTAGAACGGGTCGGCCACTGCCCTCTTGAAATAGGCAAGCGCCTCGGCGGCTTTGCCGATCCGGCAGAGGAATTGCCCGAGGTTGTTGTTCTCCGCGCCCTTCTTGGGTTCCAGCTCCTGCGCCTTGCGGAAATTCAGCTCGGCCTCCGGCAGATTGTTGATGCGCTCGTACAGCACCGCGATGACCGTATGGGCCGGCGCGTAGTTCGGATCGAACTTCAGCGCCATGTTCAACTTGACCAGGGCCGACTGCAGGTCGCCGTTGGCCATGTAGCGCTGGCCAAGCTCGGTGTGCACGCGGGCGGCATCGATCGCCTGCTGTTGCTGGCTCGTCTTGGGCATGTTCTTGCCCAGCAGGTTGCTGTCGGTATGCGTCGTGACGCAGCCGGCCAGCGGCAGCAGCAGGCTGAAAATCAGTACCCGGTCAAAACGCATGCATGGCTCCCGTTTCTTGGCGTTTGCGAAGATC
>JAJXTX010000045.1 GCA_021783385.1 Pseudomonadota bacterium | reverse complement strand
CAGGGAACCCAAGCATGAGCAATGAACGTCCGTGGCTGGCGCAGTATCCGGCCGGCGTAGCCGAGCAGATCGACCTCCTTGCCTATGCCTCGGTACCCGCCGTACTGGAGGAAGCGTTCGAACGTTTCCACGACCGGCCGGCGTTTGCCAATTTCGGCCACCAGCTCAGCTACGGACAGATCGACACGATGAGCCGCCAGTTCGCCGGCTACCTCACCGGCGTGCTCAAGCTCGGCAAGGGCGACCGCATCGCGATCATGCTGCCCAACGTGCTGCAGTACCCGATCGCGTTGTTCGGCGCGCTGCGTGCCGGCCTGGTGGTGGTCAATACCAATCCGATGTACACCGCGCGCGAACTGAAGCATCAGCTGGAAGATGCCGGCGCCAAGGCCATTGTGGTGCTGGACAACTTCGCCGCAACGCTGCAGCAGGTGGTGGCCGAGACGCACGTCGAGCACATCATCACCACCGGCATCGGTGATCTGCTGGGCTTTCCGAAGGGATCGCTGGTCAACTTCATGCTCAGGCATGTCAAGCAGCTGGTACCCGCATTCGATCTGCCGCACGCCGTGCGCTTTCGCGACGCGCTGTCACGCGGCGCGGCATACCCGCTGGTGCCGGTGCAGCTCGGGCACGACGATATCGCTTTCCTGCAGTACACCGGCGGCACCACCGGCGTGGCCAAGGGCGCGATGCTGACGCATGGCAACATGGTGGCGAACATGCTGCAGGCAGGCGCATGGATCGGCAAAAACACCAGGCCGGGCGAGGAAGTGATCATCACCGCGCTGCCGCTTTATCACATCTTTTCGCTGACCGCGAACGGGCTGGTGTTCACCCGCCTGGGCGGCCTGAACTGGCTGATCACCAATCCGCGTGACATGCCGGGGTTCGTCAAGGAGCTGAAACAATCCGGCTTCACCGCCCTCACCGGCGTCAACACGCTGTTCAATGGGCTGCTCAACACGCCCGGATTTGCCGAGCTGGATTTCTCGCGGCTGCACCTGTCCCTGGGCGGTGGCATGGCCGTGCAACGCGTGGTCGCCGAACGCTGGAAGAAGGTGACTGGCTGTACCCTCGCCGAAGCCTACGGACTCACTGAAACCTCCCCGGCGGTATGCATCAATCCGCTGGATCTGAAGGAATACAACGGCTCGATCGGTCTGCCGCTGCCCTCCACCGAGGTGGCGATATGGTCGGAGGATGGGCAACCGCTGCCGATCGGCGAAGCCGGCGAGCTGATGGTACGCGGGCCGCAGGTGATGAAGGGTTACTGGCAGCGTTCGGACGAGACCGCGAAGGTGCTTGGTGACGACGGCTGGCTGCATACCGGCGACATCGCCAGGATGGATCAGCTCGGTTATTTGTACATCGTCGACCGCAAGAAGGACATGATCCTGGTGTCCGGCTTCAACGTCTATCCGAACGAGGTCGAGGATGCCGTGATGCAGCACCCCGGCGTGCTCGAGGTGGCCGCGGTGGGTGTTCCCGATGAGCATTCCGGCGAGACGGTGAAACTCTACGTGGTGCGCAAGGATCCGCAGCTCACCGAGGACGAGATCAGGCAGTTCTGCCGCGAGAACCTCACCGGCTACAAGCGTCCGAAGCTGATCGAGTTCCGCGATGAGCTGCCGAAGAGCAACGTGGGCAAGATCCTGCGCCGCGAGCTGCGCGACGAAAAAAAGACTGCGGTCTGAAACCACCGCGCCCGCCATCGGCGGGCGCGTGCATCGGCGGCGGACGGCCCCGGTCAGCCGTCTTTCCAGTACTCCAGAATATCGGCATAGCCGCCCAGCAGGTTCCACAGCGGCACCTGCTTGTCCTCGGGTATGCGGCTGTAGGAAAAGCCGATGTGGTGGTCGGAAATGCGTGCGACCACCGCTTCCAGGTGAATGTGCAGGTTATGCCCGAAGATCATGTCGAGCACCCAGCTCTGCCCGGTCTCGCCGGACCAGCCGAGCGGGCGTCGCAACAGGGCGCCGGTCGCGGAGATATCGACCAGTTCGGTCGGATGCGACTCGCCATGATGGCTCATCAGGACGGTGGTCTCGATCTGCATGCGTGCCGGACGCAGCTGCTCTGCCGCACCACTACGCTGTCCATTCTTGTCGGTTGTCATCGTCGTTATCATCCTGTCGGGTCTGCACCTGCCATCCGCACGGGTGCCACCATCCTGAAACTTTTCTGCTGCATCATGCCTCAGCCAGACGGCACGCCCCCGGCGTATCGCCTTGCTGCTGGCGCATGCGCTGTGTTGCAGGTCGCGGTCTATCAATGTCTTGTGAAGATGCGGCCTGCCGTGATGTCCAAAGCAATCAGCATGCCAGCTTTCGCGCGGAGCTGCGGGCGGCCGCAAAACGCCGCTGATATGCCGGTTGCCGCGCACAAATCGCCGTGGCTGCGATCCCGCTGCGCTGCGCCCTGTGCGGCCGGCGCATGCGAGGAGGCGCGTCGGACAGCCAAGCATGACCAGCGTGCTGATCGTGTCTGCCCCTCACGTGTACAAGACCGACAGATTGGGTCACATGACTCCCATGGATGAACCTGTGCACGCAGCGGCCAGGTCGAACGACGGCGCGAATTTCCAACCGGTGCATTGTGCCTGCGGCGAATCCGAAGTTGAAATCCTCCCGCAGTGATCCGCTACCCGATCGAACGTCATTCGCGACCCCGAACTCGCGCAGCGTGCTGCTGGACTTGTCGGCGGTCAGCGGCTACTCTTCGCCTTGCGTGGTTCCACTGATAGCCGTGTGTTGGTCAGCTCCGACCACCGGTGGCAACCACCGAATGCTCTCGAACCGTCCGCTCCAACCGTCACCGGCATGTCTGCATGAGATGCCTGACCCGCACAGTCACTGTGGCTGACAACCCGGATCCTGCGCACAGCGGTCGGCACGACTTGCCTGATCGAACCATCATTGCGTGGCTTCATCATGCCCTTTGTGCCACGGGGTGCCCGATGCACCTTGGTTGAAGATGTACAGACACGTTTCATCCGGTAATGCCGCATCACCGCCGCACTCCGAGCACGCAGACTGCTTCGGATGGCGCCGCTGAACGAACCGATCCGATCGCGTTGAACGCACTGCCAGCCGCTGAAGGCGGCCCCATGACATGCATTGATGAGCACTGAGCCAGTCGAGCCACCGAGCCTGGTCGCCGCACCGCAGGATGCCTTTGCGTCGGTACCGCAACAGCAGGAAATGCCGCTGGCCATCGTGCGCGGCCAGCCGATGCTGCAGATGCCGCAGGATCTCTACATCCCGCCGGATGCGCTGGAGGTCATCCTGGAGGCGTTCGAGGGGCCGCTGGATCTGCTGCTCTACCTGATTCGCCGGCAGAACCTCGACATACTGGATATTCCGGTCGCCGAGATCACCCGGCAATACATGACCTACATCGAGCTGATGCGCGATGTGATGCGGCTGGAGCTGGCCGCCGAATACCTGCTGATGGCCGCGATCCTGGCCGAGATCAAGTCGCGGCTGCTGCTGCCGCGACCGCCGATGGAAGAAGGACTGGAGGACGATCCGCGCGCCGAACTGGTGCGGCGCCTGCAGGAATACGAACGCTTCAAGCGGGCGGCCGAAGACATCGAGGCACTGCCGCGGCTCGAACGCGACACCGCCGTGGCACATGCCGAAGTGGGCGAGCGCAACGTCGTGCGGCTGCCCCCGCCGCTGGAGCTGAGCGAGCTGCTGCTGGCGCTGAAGGACGTGATGCACCGGGCCGAGCTGTTCGGGCACCACGCGATCAAGCGCGAGGCGCTCAGCGTGCGCCAGCGCATGGGTGATCTGCTGAGCCGGCTGGACGACGGCGGCTTCCACCGCTTCGAGACCCTGTTTGACCTGGCCGAAGGCCGCCCCGGCATCGTGGTGACGTTTCTGGCGATGCTCGAGCTGGCCAAGGAAATGCTGGTGGAGATCGTGCAGGAAGAGCCACTCGGTCCGATCTACATCAAGGCCAGCGCCAGCCACCCCGACGCCGCGATCGAGCCCGCCGCCGACGCGTCGGCCGTACGGGCAACCACCGCCGCACCCAGCGGCCACCATTGAGAATCGGCAGCACATCCAAGGCCATGCAGATCGAGCAACTCAAACCCATCATCGAGGCCGCCCTGCTGGCCTCCAGCCAGCCGATGACCGTGCATCAGCTGGGCGACCTGTTCAACGAAGCCGACGAGGTCGCGCACGAGCAGATCGCGCGGGCGCTGGAAGCGTTGGCTGCCGACTGCGCCGGCCGCGGCGTCGAGCTGCGCGAGGTGGCCTCCGGCTTCCGCTATCAGGTGAGCCAGGACGTGCATCCGTGGATCACGCGGATGTGGACCGAGAAGCCCAGCCGCTATTCGCGGGCGCTGCTCGAAACGCTGGCGCTGATTGCCTACCGCCAGCCGATCACCCGCCCCGAGATCGAACAGATCCGCGGCGTGGTGGTGTCTTCCAACATCATCAAGACGATGGAGGAGCGCGAATGGATCCGCGTGGTTGGCTACCGCGACGTGCCCGGCAAGCCGGCGCTGTTCGGTACCACCCGGGCGTTTCTCGACTACTTCAACCTGAAATCGCTGGACCAGCTGCCGCCGCTGTCCGAAATCCGCGACATGGAAGACCCGCAGCTGCGCTTCGACCAGACCCCGCTGCCGGCGCGCATCGTGCGTGACCTGCCACTCGATCCGGACGAGGAACTGCCATGGGACGGCGCCACCGACGAGCATGCCGCCAGCCTGCCCGGCGACGTTCCGCCCCACACCGAAACCACCCCAGACACTGCCGATGAGGCAGCGAACCGCGCCGACGTCGAACCCGACGCCGCCGAGCAAGATACCGAGGAGTACCGCGCATGACTGCGCCGCAAAAAACCGTTCTGTCCCTGAAGCGCGACGTGCGCACCGATACCACCACCGCTCTGCTGGAGGAGCGCCTGCACAAGGTGCTGGCCAATGCGGGGCTGGGCTCACGCCGCATGCTGGAGCAGCGCATCCTGGCCGGCGAAGTCGAGCTCAATGGCAGCCCCGCCGGCATCGGCACCAGCGTGCATGCCGGCGACCGCGTGGTGCTCGACGGCAAGCAGTTCGTCGTCGCCACCGACAGCCGCGACGAGACCGAAGTGCTGGTTTACCACAAGCCCGAAGGCGTGCTCACCACACGCGACGATCCGGAAGGCCGCCCGACCGTGTTCGAGCAGCTGCCGCGCCTGAAGGGCGCACGCTGGGTCGCGGTGGGCCGGCTCGACATCAACACCACCGGCCTGCTGCTGCTGACCACCGATGGCGAGCTGGCCAACGCGCTGATGCATCCGAAGAGCGGGCTGGAGCGCGAGTACCTGTGCCGCGTGCATGGCGAAGTGCCCGACGACATCATCGAGAAGCTCAAGGCTGGCGTGGAGCTGGAAGACGGCCCGGCGCGCTTCGACGAGATCGCCGTGATCAGCCGCGGCGGCAGCCACAGCTGGTTCCGCGTGGTGATCCGTGAGGGCCGCAACCGCGAGGTGCGCCGGCTGTGGGACTCGCAGGGCTTTCTGGTCAGCCGCCTCAAGCGCATCCGCTACGGCCAGATCGAGCTGCCGCGCGGGCTGCGTCGCGGTGACTGCGAGCCGCTGGAGGCGGAAGCCATCAAGCAGCTGCGCCAGACCACCGGCCTGGGCGCACCGCAGCCGGTGCTCACGCTGAGCCCGGTGCTGCACCAGCGGCGCGCCGCGCGCGGCGTCACCGAATATCGCCCCGAGCGCGGCAGCGGCACAGCCTGGACCGGCAGTCAGGACGAGGGGCGCGAGCTGCGCGCCTACGATCGCATCCGCGAGGAGCCGATGCGCGGGCGCAAACCGCCACGCAGCCCTGGCCGTGAAGTCAACGGCAACGTGGTGCGACCCGAGCGCGGTGCCGGTGGCGGCAACCGCGGCGGCAAGGGCCGGCGTGTCGCACCAGGACAGGAGCTGCCCTCGGTGCGCACCTGGTTCGCTGGCGAAAGCCGCGAAGGTGCCGCTGGCCGTCCCGGCGGTGGGCCGCGTGGCAATGCCGCTGGTGGCGCCGCGGCAGGCAATCGTCGCCCGCCCGGCGGCAAGCCGTTTGGCCCACGCGGCGGCGGTGAGCCTCGCATTGGCGGCAACCCGTATGCCGGCTTCGGCAGCGACGCGCGTGCGGCCGGCAACGGCAACCGCGCTGCCGGTGGGCGCCCCGCTGCCAGCGGTCGACCGCAAGGCCACGGCGTGCCCGCCCATGGCAACGCGCGGCCGTACGCCCAGGGCAACCCACGTCCGCAAGGCCAGGGTGGCAATCGGCCACAGGGCCAGGGCGGCAACCGGCCGCAGGGTGGCGCTCGACCGCAGGGCCACGGCGGCCCCAGCGGCGGTGGACGCCCGCAGGGTCGTGGCGGCAACCGCGGCGGCAACCGCTGAGCTTGCATCCGCGGCTGACAGCTGCTGCCAGTTTGGCGCGGCGCATACGCACCGCGTCAGCAAAGCAAGGGCGGCCCGGTGGGCCGCTGGCGCTGGCTTCGGCTGCGGCGTGGCTCAGCCCGGATCGAGCGAAAACCCGTCGGCATCCATCCAGGCGGGAAAGCGTTCGCGATGCGCCAGCAGCGGCGCCGGATCCAGCGTCAGCGTCACCACCTGCTCCTGCGCGCCGAGCTCGATCAGTGGCTCGCCTAGCGGATCGATCACCGCGCTGTCGCCGGCATATGGCAACTCGTTGCCGTCCACGCCGACCCGGTTCACGCCGATCACGTAGCTGAGGTTTTCGATCGCCCGCGCGCGCAGCAGCGTGCGCCACGGTTGCCGGCGCGGCGCCGGCCAGTTGGCGACGAACAGCGCCAGGTCATAGTCCATCCCACCGCTGGCCGAGGCCAGCCGGCGATTGCGCAACCACACCGGAAAGCGCAGGTCGTAGCAGACCTGCGGCAGGATGCGCCAGCCCTTCAGTTCCACGATCAGCCGCGTGCTGCCGCCACCGTAGCGAGTGTGCTCGCCGGCCATGCGGAACAGGTGGCGCTTGTCGTACTGCGCGTAGCTGCCGTCCGGCTGCGCCCACAGCAGGCGGTTGTAGACGGTGTCGTTTTCGCGGATCGCCAGGCTGCCGCAGATCACCGCGTCCTGCTCGACGGCCAGCGCGCGCAGCCAAGCCACGCCCTCGCCGTCCATGCCTTCGGCGCTGGCGCGGGTGTCGTTGCTGAAGCCCGAGAGAAAGGTCTCCGGCAGCACGATCAGATCGCTGCCGGCCGCCTGGCTTGCCAGTGCCCCGTAGTAGTCGCGATTGGCCGGCGCGTCGTGCCAGCGGGTGGCGCCCTGCACCAGCGACACCTTCAGCGGCTGCAGGCTCACAGCTTCACCAGCCGCTCGGCAGCGGCCTGCATGGTGGCATCGCTCTTGGCGAAGCACAGTCGCAGCAGCCGCGTCCCCGGTGCCGTCTCGCAGAATGGTGTCAGCGGAATCGCCGCCACGCCGCCCTGCTTCACCAGCCACTCGCAGAACGCCACGTCGTCCAGTCCGCTGATCGAGGAGTAGTCGACCAGCTGGAAATAGCCGCCCGGCACCTCCAGCAGCTTGAAGCGCGAAGGCGCCAGCAGGCGGCGGAAGCGATCGCGCTTGGCCTGGTAGAACGCCGGCAGCTCGAGATAATGCTGCGGCGTGCTGGCGAGGAACTCGGCAAACGCCACCTGCGCCGGGTGGAACGAGCAGAACGTGAGGTACTGGTGCACCTTGCGGAACTCGGCCGACAGCGCCGCCGGCGCCACCGCGTAGCCGAGCTTCCAGCCGGTGCAGTGATAGGTCTTGCCGAACGAGGAGACCACGATGCTGCGCGCGGCCAGTTCGGGATGACGCAGCACGCTCTCGTGCTGTGCGCCGTCGTACACGATGTGTTCGTAAACCTCGTCCGACAGCACCACGATGGCGGTGTCACGCACGATTGCCGCCAATTCCTCCAGATCGGCCGCCGACAGCACCGCGCCGGACGGGTTGTGCGGCGTGTTGATCAGGATCATCCGGGTCCGCTTCGTCAACGCATCGCGCACGCGCTGCCAGTCGATCGCGAAATCCGGCAGGGTCAGCGGAATGTGCACGGCACGGGCGCCCTGCAGCTCGATCGCCGGCTCGTAGCAGTCGTAAGCCGGATCGAACACGATCACTTCCTCGCCCGCGCGCACCAGCGCGGCGATCGCCGCAAAGATCGCCTCGGTGGCGCCGGAGGTGACCGTGACTTCGCTGTCGGGGTCGACCTTGCGGCCGTACAGGCGTTCGGTTTTCAGCGCGATCTGCTGGCGCAGCGCGGCGGTGCCGGACATCGGCGCGTACTGGTTGCGACCGTCATGCATGGCCCGGCTGAGCGCATCGCGCAGCGCCAGCGGCGGTTCGAAATCCGGAAAGCCCTGCCCCAGGTTCACTGCCTGGTGCTCGATCGCCAGCTGGCTCATCACGGTGAAGATGGTGGTGCCGACTTTCGGAAGTTTGGTCTCGATGATCATCATTCAGCCGTCTGGATGTCCCTAAGGGTTAGCCCATGCGCCAGCGTAGCGCATGGCACGCGCGTGGCGCATCAGGACGCCGGCGGCAGATCGTCGAGCGAGCGCTGCCGGCATTGTTCGTGCTGCAGCAGCGTGGTCGCTGGCAACCGCTCGGCCAGGAAATCAACCAGCGCACGCACTCCGGGCAGCATGCCGCGCCGGCTGGGATAGACGAAGTGCATGGTGCCCTGGGGCACGCTCCAGTCCGGCAACACCAGCTCCAGCTCGCCGCGCGCGATTGCCGGCGCGCAGACGAACTCCGGCAGCAGGGCAACGCCCATGCCGCGGCGGGCGGACTCCAGCAGCACCGCGAAATCGCCGCTGATCAGCCGCGCCTGCACTTCGACATTGACGCGTTCGCCGGCTGGTCCGAGCAGCTCCCACAGCTGCGCGCCCTCGTGTTCGTGCATCGACAGGGCCGGCAGCTTGGCCAATCCCTCGGGGTTGGCCGGACGGCCCTGCCGCTGGAGCAGTGCCGGACTGGCCACCAGCAGGGTACGCGTCTGACCGAAGCTGCGAATCACCAGATTGCCGTCCTCGTCCAGCTTGGTACGTACCCGGATCGCCACGTCGTAGCCCTCGCCGATCACATCCACGCGGCGATTGCTGGACAGCAGGCGCACCTGCACCTTCGGATACTGCGCGAGAAAATCCGGTAGCACGTGTGCCAGCACCGTCTGTGCCAGCGAAACCGGGCAGCTCAGGCGCACCACCCCGCGCGGCTCGGTACGCAACTCGTCCACCGCGTCCTGCGCCGCCTGCGCTTCTTCCAGTACGGCGCGACAGTGCGTGTAGAAACGCTCGCCCACCTCGGTCACCACAAAACGCCGCGTGGTCCGCTGCAGCAGGCGCACGCCGAGACGATCCTCCAACTGGGCCACACGCTTGCTCAGCCGCGACTTGGGCACGCCGAGCGCGCGGCCGGCGGCGGAAAAGCCGGCGTGCTCGACCACGGCCGCGAAGAAATACAGGTCGTTGAGATCCTGCAGGGCACCACTCAGTACGCTCATGGCTGTTTCCAATATGAAACTATAAGTCCGTATATTGCCATCTTATCGCTTCATTGTTCGCAATATACCCTGATTACCTCGCCGATTTCTCGGCTCGATCAGGAGTTACCCCATGAAACTGTTGCATATCGATTCCAGCGCGCTGGGCGTGCATTCGGTATCGCGCCAGCTCAGCGCCGACATCGTAGCCGAGCTGAGGCGGCATGCCCCCGGTCTCGACGTGACCTACCGCGATCTGGCTGCACAGCCGCTGCCGCACTGGGCGCCGGTGGCCGATGCCAGCGATCCGGCGGCCATGCTGGGCAGCCAGATGCTGGAGGAATTCCTGGCCGCCGAGACCATCGTGATCGGCGCGCCGATGTACAACTTCGGCATCTCCAGCCAGCTCAAGGCGTGGATCGACCGCATCCTGGTCGCCGGCAAGACCTTCCGCTACACCGCCAGCGGCCCGGTCGGCCTGGCCGGCGCCAAGCGCGTGATCGTCGCCTCCAGCCGCGGCGGCTACTACGGCCAGGACACCGCGGGCGCCGCGATGGATTTCCAGGAACCGTACCTGCGCACGGCATTCGGCTTCATCGGCATCGGCGCGATCGAGTTCGTGCGAGCCGAGGGTGTGGCGATGAGCGACGAGCACAAGGTCGCCGCGCTGAAGGCGGCGCGCAGCAGCATCGCGACGCTGGTGGCCGAGGCCGCCTGATCCACCCTGGCGCGGTGGGCGATGCCCTCCTCCCGTTTCCGCGGGGTATTGCCCGCAGCAGAGCGCTGGAAAAGGCCACCGCGGACGGACACATTGCAGGCTGGTTTCGTCGCTGGGACATTCCGCGCTTCGTGCCGCTGCGGCTGATTGCCTCGATGCAGCTGACCCATGCCACCTCCGACATGAACATGGCCGAGGATCGCCTCGGCCATCAGCGCAGGACCGGTGCCTATGCCTGGCGACGTTTCCTGCAGCAGGGCACGGTGATCGCCGGCGGCTCCGATTTTCCGGTGGAGTCGCCCAACCCGTTCTTCGGACTGCATGCGGCGGTGACCCGCCAGGACCATCACGATCAGCCGTCCGGTGGCTGGTACCCGCAGCAGCGGATGACGCTGGTCGAGGCGTTTCGCGCCTTCACCCTCGATGCCGCCTATGCCGCGCATCAGGAGCACTGCCTCGGCACGCTGGAGCCCGGCAAGTGGGCCGACTTCATCCTGGTTGACCACGATATTTTCGCCGATGCGCCGGAACGCCTGTGGTCGACCAAGGTGTTGCAGACCTGGGTGGCCGGCAAGCGGGTGTTCGCGCTGCCCGAGTAGTCCGGCCGGGCCCTGCGTGCCTTGAAACGGGCCAGCCATGGCACTGGCTTTTTTCATGTGCGGCCTGCGCCAGTGTGGTCTCCAGGGGTTTCTCCGCAGAGGCCATCAGCCAATAGGCCATCAGTCATGTTGCGGAATCGTGTCTCGCCTATTGACGACTCGGGCAATGGTGTTATAGTTCACTACAACACCGGTCCACAAGGTCACCAAGGAGGCCTGCCATGAAAAAGCCGAACCTGTTCGCCAGTATCGCCGCCGCCCTGCTCACCGCCGCCAGCCTGGGCGCCGTCAATCACAACGTGCAAATTCGGCCGGTAGCGGCCACCGAAATCAACGGCAGCCGGGTGTTCAACCTGGCCCCGGTCGAGGTGCATCCCGATGCCGACACCCTGCGCGAGGCCGCCCTGCTGGTGAACGAGGGCGCGGTCGGCCTGGCCACGATTCCCACCCTGGGCCACGCCGGCGGCGGCATGCAGCCGTTCAGCCTGATCGGATCGCAGTTGGCCATGCCCTACTACTCGTTTGGCAACAAATTCGGTCGCAGCAGCAAGGAATAAAACATGAGCATGACCTGGAACGACAGCGTCCCGATCTATCGCCAACTGCACCAGCGTGTGGTGGCGATGATCCTGGACGGCGCCTTGAACGAGGGCGACCCGCTGCCGTCGGTACGCCAGGTGGCCGCGGATTTCCAGATCAACCCGCTGACCGTGTCCAAGGCCTATCAGGAGCTGGTCGACGAACAACTGGTGGAAAAAAGGAGGGGATTGGGCATGTTCGTCATTGAAGGCGCCCGTGCGGCGCTGCTGAAATCCGAACGCGAGCGGTTTCTGCGCGAAGAGTGGCCGCTGCTGTTTGCACGGCTGCAGCGACTGGGGCTGGATCTCAAGACGCTGCTGCGCGAGGCCCAGACCGACAAGGATCGGGCGGGCAAGGACCCGACCGTAAACCATCAGCCCGACAAGGAGGGGCAATCATGAGCGCGGTGATCACGGCCAGCGGCCTGGGCAAACGCTACAAGAACACGGCCGCACTGGACAACGTCAGCTTCCAGATCGCGTCCGGCCGCATCGTCGGCCTGATCGGCCCCAACGGCGCCGGCAAGACCACCGCCCTGAAGGCGATCCTCGGCCTCACCGATTTCAGCGGCGAGCTCAACGTGCTCGGGCTCGACCCCCGCACCCAGCGCGACAAGCTGATGGAACAGGTCTGCTTCATCGCCGACGTCGCGGTGCTGCCGCGCTGGCTGCGCGTGCGCGAGGCGGTGGATTTCGTCGCCCACGTGCATCCACGCTTCAACCGCGCCAAGTGCGAGGCGTTTCTGGCGCGCACCAAGCTCACCCCCGGGCAGCGCGTGCGGCAGATGTCCAAGGGCATGATCGTGCAGTTGCACCTGGCGCTGGTGATGGCGATCGACGCCCGCCTGCTGGTGCTGGACGAACCCACGCTGGGGCTGGACATCCTCTATCGCAAGCAGTTCTACCAGAACCTGCTGGAGGACTACTTCGACGAGAACAAGACGATCATTGTCACTACCCATCAGGTGGAGGAAGTCGAGCACATCCTCACCGACCTGATGTTCATCCGCGACGGCAGGATCATCCTCGACGCCGACATGGAGGCGATCGGCGAGCGCTTCATCGAGGTGATGGTGAACGCCGACCGGGCCGGCGCCGCGCGCGCGCTGAAACCGCTGGACGAGCGCCAGGTGTTCGGCAAGAGCATCTTCCTGTTCGACGGCGTCGAGCGCACGCAACTGGAAGCGTTGGGCGAAACCCGGCGCCCCTCCGTCAGCGACCTGTTCGTCGCCACCATGAAAGGAACCTACGCATGAAAACCCCGACTTTGAACAACATGTTCTGGCTGGTGAAACGCGAGTTCTGGGAGCACCGCGGCGGCTTCTTCTGGGCGCCGGTGATCACCGGCGGCGTGTTTCTGCTGCTGAACATCATGGGCATCATCACCGCCGAGGTGATTGGCGCCCGCCACGGCATCCGCATCGGAGCCAGCGGCGGCCTGCAGCACGTCATCGCCGAGATGAACGCGGGCGACCTGAGCAAGGTCGGACTGGCGCTTGACGTGGCGATGTATTCGGCGATGGGGCTGATCGCCGTGGTGCTGGGTTTCATGGTGCTGTTCTACTGCCTCGGCGCGCTGTACGACGAGCGGCGCGACCGCAGCGTGCTGTTCTGGAAATCGCTGCCGGTATCCGACCGCGACACCGTGCTGTCCAAGGTGGTCAGTGCCACCCTGGTGGCGCCTGCCATCGCCATCGTGGTCGGCATCGTGGTCGGCATGCTGCAGCTGCTGATCGTCACCGTGGTGCTGTCCTTCCACGGTGTGCATGTGTGGCAGCTGCTGACCCTGGCGCATCCGTTCCGGGTCACCGCCAACCTGCTCGGCTCGATCCCGCTGTATCTGCTGTGGGCGCTGCCGTCGGTGGGCTGGTTGCTGCTGTGCTCGGCCTGGGCCCGCAGCAAGCCGTTCCTGTGGGCGGTGGCGCTGCCGGTGGTCACCGGCGTGCTGGTCAGCTGGTTCGGCATCATGGGCCTGTTCAACCTGCCGACCGGCTGGTTCTGGGCGAACGTGGTGCAGCGCCTGCTGCTGAGCGTGTTCCCCGGCGCCAGCATCCTGGCCGGAGCGCATGGCATCAACGTCGGCCAGGGCGGCACCGATCCGCGGCTGAATTTCATGGATCTCAGCCAGACCTACCAGCTGCTGGGCGCACCCGATGTGTGGATCGGCGTGGTCGTCGGCGTGGGTCTGATCGCCGGCGCCATCTGGTTCCGCCGCTGGCGCGACGACAGCTGACACTCGCTCGGGAGCCGTGCAATCCACGCCATGCACGGCTCCCCGCCTT
>JAJXTX010000331.1 GCA_021783385.1 Pseudomonadota bacterium | reverse complement strand
CGGCAGCTGGTGCATGACTACCGCTGCGGCAGTATCAGCGCGCTCACCGCACGGTTGCTGCACGAGGCGGATTTCGTGAGCCAGGTGGTGCAGGGCCTGTCGGTGCCGGTGTCGGAGATGTTCCGCGATCCGGCGGTGTTTCGCGCCCTGCGCGAGCAGGTGCTGCCGATGCTGGCCTCGTATCCGCAGATCAACATCTGGCAGGCCGGCTGCGCGCACGGGCAGGAGGCGTACTCGCTGGCGATCCTGCTGGAAGAGGCCGGGCTGTACCAGCGCAGCCACATCTTCGCCACCGACTTCAACCCGGAGGCACTGCAACGGGCGCGCGAGGGCATCTACCCGCTGCGCGATGCACAGCTTTGGTCGCGCAATTACCTGGAAGCCGGCGGCAACCAGTCGCTGGCCAGCTACTACAGTGCCCGCTACGACTACCTCAAGCTGCACGAGCGGCTGGCGCGCAACATCAGCTTCGCCAGCCACAACCTGGTCTCCGACGAGGTGTTTTGCGAAACCCATCTGGTGCTCTGCCGCAACGTGCTGATCTATTTTTCCAACCCGCTGCAGAACCGCGCGCTGACGCTGTTCCGCGACAGCCTGGTGCGCGGCGGCTACCTTTGTCTGGGCCTGCGCGAGACGCTGGATTTCGCACCGGTGGCGGCTGACTTCAGTGTGCTCGATGCCCGCCTGCGGCTGTACCGGCGACACGCCCCAGACAGGGCGGATGCGCGCCATGACGCGGCCTGAGGTGATCGCCATCGGCTGCTCCAGCGGCGGCTTCAACGCGCTGCGGGTGCTGCTGGGCGGGCTCGATCCCGGCCTGCCGCAGACCGTGATGGTGTGCTCGCACACAGGTGGCAGCGTGGACACGCTGTGCGGGCTGCTCGCGCGCCACTGCGCGCTGCCAGTGGTCGAGGCGCAGGAGCGCTGGCCGGCCCGCGGCGGCACCGTGCAGCTGGCGCCGGGCGGCTACCATCTGCTGCTGGAAAGCGATCGGCACTTTGCACTGTCGGTGGACCGGCAGGTAGGCTTTTCGCGACCGTCGATCGACGTGATGTTCGATTCGGTGGCCGAGGTCTACCGGGCCGCGGCGATCGGGGTGATCCTGACCGGCGCCAGCCGGGACGGTGCCGATGGACTGGCGCAGATCCGCACTCGCGGCGGGATCGCCGTGGTGCAGACACCCGCCAGCGCCGAGGCCGCCGCGATGCCGCAAGCGGCGCTGGACACCGCCGGCGCCGATCACTGCCTGCCGCTGGAGCAGATCGCGCCGCTGCTCAACCGACTTTGCCTGCCATGAACCTGATGCTGCCGAAAATCCTGGTCGTCGACGACACCACCGCCAACCTGGTGGCGATGCGCCGCCTGCTCGCGCACAGCGGCGCGCAGATCCTCGAGGCGAGCAGCGGCAACGAGGCGCTGGCGCTGTGCCTGGACCATCGCTTCGCACTGATCCTGCTTGACGTCAATATGCCCGACATGGACGGCTTCGAGGTGGCCGCGCTGCTGGGCGAGACCGAGCACCTGCGCGACACGCCGATCATCTTCGTCACCGCCGCCTACGCCGACGACCTCAACAAGCTCAAGGGTTACCGCTCCGGCGCGGTGGACTACATCGCCAAACCGATCAACGACGTGATCCTGCAGTCGAAGGTGCATGTGTTTCTGGAGCTGTATACGGCACGTGCCGAACTGCAGCAGGCGCTGACCGAGCTGTCCGAGCGCAACCAGCAGCTGGTCGTCGAGATCGCCGAGCGCCAGCGGGTGGAAGCGCTGGTGCGCCACCAGGCCAGCCACGACCTGCTCACCGGCCTGCCCAACCGCGTGCTGGCGCGCGACCGCCTGCAACGCGCGATCCAGCGTGCCAACCGCCATCACGGCGGCTTTGCGCTGGCCTGCCTCGACATCGACGGTTTCAAGAGCGTCAACGACACGCATGGCCACGCTGCGGGTGATGCGCTGTTGCAGCAGATCGCCGCGCGCCTCACGGCGCAGCTGCGCGCCAACGACACGGTGGCGCGGCTGGGCGGCGACGAGTTCGCGCTGATCCTGGAGGACATTGAGGACCCGCAGCTGGCGCTGCAGCTGTGCCGTAAGCTGTGTGCGTCGCTTGGCGAACCCTATGCGCTGAACGTCGGCGGCCAAGCGATCGAGGTGCGCATCGGCGCCAGCATCGGCATTGCGCCGTATGTACCCAGCGACCGGGCCGATGCCGATGAGCAGCTCAAACTGGCCGCCGACCGCGCCATGTACGAGGTCAAGCGGCACGGCAAGAACGGCTGCCTGCTGGCCGACCGGCCCGGCTGACCGGCTAGGCCGCCGAAGCCAGCTTGGCCGGCTGCTCGCCGCGGATCACGGCGGCGCGCAGCTCGGCCGGGTCGAAGTCGTCCACCGAGATGAATTCGAACACGCGCTCACGCACGCGCTTGAGCAGCTCGAACTCGGCCGCCGAGATCACCCCGGCCTGCTTCGCCTCGACCAGCTGACCGACATAGTCGTGCGCGGTGAACTGGCCCGACTTCTGTGCCTTGACGAACTTGCGCTCGACCGGCTCGGCCAGGATCACCTCGGGCAGCAGGGCGTTCATGCGGCCCACGGTGTTGTTCGCCGTCGGGCTCAGGTAGACCCATTCCAGCAGGCGGTCGCGGGCCTCGCTGGGCGCGGTGATCAGGGCGGCCACGCGCCGGCCCAGGCGATCGGACGGCGGCACTTCGCGACGCCCGAACGGAAACACCAGCAGGTGCAGCAGCCACGCCACCGGGCGCACCGGAAAGTTGCGGACGGCACCGTCCAGCGCGGTCTGCATCTGCCATACGCACTCGTGGAAGGCCCACGCCAGCAGTGGACGATCCGCCTCGGGGCGACCGCTGTCCTCGTACCGCTTGAGCATGGCGCTGGCGATGTACAGATAGCTGAGCACGTCGCCGAGGCGCGCCGACAGCTTTTCCTTGAATTTCAGCTTGCCACCGAGCACGCCCATGAACACGTCGGCGCACAGCGCCAGCGCGGCCGAGTAGCGGTCGAGCTTGCGGTAGTAGCGACGCGTATACGCGTC
>JAJXTX010000330.1 GCA_021783385.1 Pseudomonadota bacterium | reverse complement strand
GAGGATTTCGTGGCGATGAAGCGCCGCGCTGACGAGCGCGACGGCACCACGCCGGAAACCGTCAAGGCCGGCAAGGTGGCCACCCGCTGGGCCGAGAACCTGGTCGAGGGCATCGCCGCCAGCAAGCAGACCACGCTGGCGCGCTTCCTGTTCGCGCTCGGCATCATGCACATCGGCGAGAGCACCGCCAAGACGCTGGCGAGCTGGCTGGGGCGGCTGCAGTTCGTGCGCACGATGCCCGCGCCGGTGCTGCGCGTGCTGCCCGACATCGGCAGTGAGGTGGCCGAGGCGATCGCCGCGTTCTTCGCGCAGGCGGGCAACCAGCAGGCGGTGGATGCCCTGCTGGCTGCCGGCATCACGTTTGCCGACGAGGGCGCGCCGTCGCCCCGGCTGCGCGGCAAGCTCAACCTCACGGCGCTGCTCGATATGGCTGGGGTCCACCAGCTCGGCCCCAAGCGCACCGCGCTGCTGACGCAGCATTTCCCCACGCTGGACAGCCTGCTGGCCGGCGGTGCTGCCCACTGGATCACCGCCGGCCTGCCGCAGGCTGCGGCCAGCAGCCTGGAAAATTTCCTGCAGGATCCCGCCGCGCTGGCGCACTTGCGCGAAGCGGAGCAGGCGATGCAGCGCCTGCTCGCCGCGATCCCGGAAGCGGTGACGCAAACGGCAGCGCCGCTCGCCGGTCAGACCATCGTGCTCACCGGCAGCCTGCAGTCGCTGAGTCGCGACGAGGCCAAGGATCGGCTGGAAGCGCTGGGTGCCAGGGTGTCCGGTTCGGTGTCGAAGAAGACCAGCTTCGTGGTGGCGGGCGAAGCCGCCGGGTCCAAGCTCGACCAGGCCAGCGCGCTCGGTGTCGAGATATGGGACGAAGCCAGGCTGCTCGCGTTGCTGCGCCAACAAGGCAGCATGCCGTGACGCACGCAGCCATGCGTGATCGGCTGCAGCTGCGGGCGCAGCTCTACGCGCTGATGCGCCGATTCTTCGTCGAGCGGCGCGTGCTGGAAGTGGAGACGCCGATCCTGTCGGCGGCCGGCAATACCGAGCCGAACATCGCGAGTTTCAGCACGCACTTCAGCGGCCACGTCGATGCCGGCGCGCGCGAGCGCTGGCTGCGCACCTCGCCGGAGTTTCCGTTGAAGCGGCTGCTGGCCGCGGGCGTGGGCGACTGCTACGAGCTGGGGCGGGTGTTTCGCAACGGCGAGGCGGGTACGCGGCACAATCCCGAATTCAGCATGCTGGAGTGGTATCGCGTGGGCTGGGATCACCGCCGGTTGATGGAGGAAACCATCGCGCTGGTCGAGGCCGCGCTGGCGATGCGCGGGCGTCGCGCCGAGGTGGTGATCGAGAGCTACCGGCAGCTGTTTCTGGATGAACTGGGCCTGGACCCGCTGCACGCCACGCTGGACGCCCTGCGTGCGCCGCTGGCCGAGCAGCACATCGACGCCGACGGACTCACCCGCGACGACTGGCTCGATCTGCTGATCACCCATCGCCTGCAGCCGGCGTTTCCGCGCGATCGCATCACGGTGATCCACGATTACCCGGCCACGCAGTGCGCGCTGGCGAAGATCCGCCCCGGCGAACCGCCGCTGGCCGAGCGCTTCGAGCTGTACCTTGGTCCGCACGAGCTGGCCAACGGCTACCACGAGCTGAACGACGCCGCCGAGCAGCGCGCGCGCTTCGAGCGTGACAACGCGCTGCGCCACGCACGCGGCCTGCCGCCGATGCCGATCGACGCGCGCCTGCTGGCGGTGCTCGATGCGATGCCCGACTGCGCCGGCGTGGCGCTCGGAGTGGAACGCCTGCTGATGTGCGTGGCCGACACCGATGCGATCGCCGACGTACTGGCGTTTCCGTTTGCCGACGCCTGAATCCTCATCCTGCTGCTGGCCGCGCTCGGCGGTGCGCTGGAGTTCTACGATTTCGTGGTGTTCGTGTTTTTCGCGATTCCACTCGGCCGGCTGTTATTTCCGCAGGATACGGCGCCGTGGCTGGCGCAGCTGCAGGTCTACGGGATCTTCGCCGCGGGCTCTCTGGCGCGGCCGCTGGGCGGCATCGTGATGGCGCATTACGGCGACACACTGGGACGCAAGCGGATGTTCATGCTGAGCGTGCTGCTGCTGGCGATGCACGTTCTGCAGGGTGTCGCAGTGGGCGGCGAGGTGCCGGGCGCGTGGGTGTTCGTGGCCGAGCATGTGCCGCCGCGTCGGATCGGGCCGGCTTGCGCCAGCCTCACGGCGGGGCTCACGGTGGGCATCCTGATCGGCTCGCTGGTGGCGCCGACGACCCTGCTGGCATGGGGCTGGCGGCTGCCGTTTCTGCTCGGCGGCGCGTTCGGATGTTTCGCGCTGTGGCTGCGCCGCTGGCTGAGCGAGACGCCGGTGTTCGAGGCGCTGCGCGCGCGTCGCCAGCAGGTCGCTGGCTGGCCGCCGCGCCTGCGCTGGTGCAGCCGGTGTTCCATATCCCGCCGGCGCGCGTCTTTGTGGGCAGCAGTGTGGCTTCGTTCGCGCTGGCGCTGGGCTGCCTGTTCTATGGCTGGCTGACCGCCTCGGCTATGCGCCGACCCTGCTGCTTGGCGCGATCGGCCTGCTGCTGGGTAGCTATGCGCTGTATCTGGATCTGCGCGCGGGCGGCACGCATTTCGCGCCGCTGTATGCGCTCGCCGGATTCAGCGTGGGCGTGGTGGGTGTGGTGCCGGCGCTGATGGTGGTGGCGTTTCCGCCGGCGGTGCGCTTCACCGGGCTGTCGTTTTCCTATAACGTCTCCTGCGCGCTGTTCGGCGGCCTCACGCCGCCGCTGATCGGCCCGCTGGCGCCAGCGCATTGTGTGGCCCTGGCCGCACTGGCCGGCATGGCGGTGGCGCTGTCGCAGTGGCGTGCGCAGCGCACGCCACCGGCCTAGAACTCCAGCTCCTGCGCCGCGCACAGATAGTCGATCAGCGGCGTCACGCGTTTGAACGTCGCCACCGTCCACGGCAGCAACTCGGTCGAGCAGGCGAGTGCCTCGTCGAAGTGTTCGCCGGCCGCGAAATCCTTGCGCTTGAGGTCGTCGATC
>JAJXTX010000329.1 GCA_021783385.1 Pseudomonadota bacterium | reverse complement strand
GCCTTCGCGCACAGGGTGCGCTCCTACTGCTGGGCATCGATCTGCTTGCGCTGCTCGGCGGCGTGCTTGTCGACCACCTTTTGCACGTCCCTGGCGCGCTGTTCCTCCGCCCGCATGCCGTCGAACGGGGTGCTGACCGCAGCCGGTTTCGCCTCGGGCGGTGGCGGCTTGCCGGAGCAGGCGCCAAGGGAGAGTACGCAGAGCAGCAGCGGCAGCGGCTTCATGGGTGTTCCCGCGCATAGTGGTAGCGGCGAGTCTCCCGCTACGTGCCCGCGTCGGCAAGCGCCGGCGACCGTCGCATCCGCGCTAGGCGAGACACCGGTGACGTTTTAAGCTGCGTGCATGAACAGCCGCATCGATGCCTGGCAGCTGCGAGGCCACACCGCCCTGATCACTGGTGCCAGCAAGGGCATCGGTTATGCCGTGGCACGCGAGCTGGCCGGCCTCGGCGCCGACCTGCTGCTGGTGGCGCGCGACGAGGATCATCTCGAACAGGTGCGGGTGGAGCTGGGCGACGACTTCGCCGGCATCGAGGTGCTGGCCTTCGGCGCCGACCTGACCGAGGCGGAAGAGCGTCTGGCGGTGTTCGACTGGATCGCCGACCTGGGCGCGCCGGTATCGCTGCTGGTCAACAACGCGGGCGGCAATCAGCCAAAGGCCACGCTCGACTACCGCGAGGACGAGTATCGGGCGGTATTCGAGCAGAATCTCTTCTCGGCCTTCGAAATGTGCCGGTTGGCGCATCCGCATCTGGTGGCGCACGCGCATGCGGCGATCGTCAATGTCGGTTCGGTGTCGGGCCTCACCCACGTGCGCACCGGCGCGCCGTACGGCATGAGCAAGGCTGCGCTGCACCAGCTCACGCGCAACCTGGCGGCGGAGTGGGCGGTGGACGGGATTCGCGTCAACGCGGTGGCGCCGTGGTACATCCGCACCCAGCGCTCGGAGCCGGCGCTGGCCGACGCCGACTATCTGGACGAAGTGCTTGACCGCACGCCGCTGCGGCGCATCGGCGAACCGGAGGAAGTGGCTGCCGCGATCGCCTTCCTGTGCCTGCCCGCGGCCAGCTACATCACCGGCCAGGTGCTCGCGGTGGATGGCGGATTCCTGCATTACGGATTCTGAGCGTCCACAGCATGAGCGACCGAGCCGGCCGCTTGCACAGCCGCCGCTCAGAAGTCGACGTCGTGCTCTTCGGCGGCGAAGCCCAGCACCACCGCGCCTTCGCCCACATTGACCATGCCGGTGATGCTCATCGGCGCCTCCATCAACTCCACTCCGCATTCCTCGCAGGCCGCGTGCAGCGCCGCGTAACCGGGCAGGTTCGGCAGCACTGCCAGATCGCCGCCGTAGCTGACGCAGAGCATCGGCACCAGCAGGCCGGCGCGCACGCGGCGGGTGGCGTAGGCGAACAGCGTCTCGGCGCCGTGCTCGAAGCCGCGCACCTTGCCGACCGGCCCGGTTTCGCCGCGATAGCAGCGCAGCAGCGGCTTGATGTCCAGCGCCGAGCCCAGCATGGCGCTGAACAGGCTGACGCTGCGATCGTTCTTCTTCATGGCGCGCGCGCGCAGGTAGTAGAGGTCGCGCGGCAGCATGTAACCGTAGCTGTTGTTGGCGATGTAGGTGAGCCGCTCGCGGATCGCCCCCGGTGCCTCCTTCGCTTCGATCATGCGGCTCGCCTCGTAGATGGCGGGCGCCGAGCCGGCGAACACGTTGCGCGTATCCACCACCCGCATCATGAAGGGGCCGGGTACGCCAGCCTGCTCGCGCACCTGACGATAGCTTTTCAGGATGCCGAAACTGGCCCGGTTCACATGCTCGTTGATCGGGCTGCGGGTGGCGGTGATGGTCAGGCAGAACACGCAGTCCTGCTCCAGCACCAGCTTCTCCAGGAATAGCTTCTGCACATCCTCCACCGGACAGGGTTCGGTTTCCGCCGAGTGGCTGCGGCTGCCGAGCCGGCGATCGATGAAGCGCTGGATCTCGGCCGGCTTGCGGTCGTCCATGAAAACCTCGCCGTCCACCTTGATGGTGATCGGCATCACCGCGACATTGTGCTGCTCCAGGAACGCCTGCGAAAGATCGCAGGCTGCATCGATAGCCAGGCCCATCCGCATTGCGTATTCCTCGTGATGAATCGCGGTTCAAACATAGCATGCAGCGCTGCCGGCGGAATTTGCCTGATCATGCTGCAGCGCGGTGCAGACAAGGCTTCCGCGCCGCGCCGCCTGCCGCATGCTGCGCGCACTCAGGGTCCGGTGCAAGCCCGCGCGCCCGGTATCGTGGAAGAGGCAATACGCAAGAAAAAGGCCGCCGGAAATCCGGCGGCCGAAGTTTGCGGCATGACGCTGCGGCGAAGCTCGGAGGTGCCCTCGCCGTCAGTCACCACCGCTCAAAGCGAGAAGTCATACCGTGCCGAAATGCGCACGCTGCGCGCGTCGGAGTAGCTGATCGGACGACCGCCGTCTGCGCGCAGCGAATTGCGCGGACGGTAGTACTGCTCAATGATGTTCTGCGTTGTCTGCCGGTTGAACAGGTTGAACACGTCCATCTGCAGCACCAGCTTGTGATCGGCGAACGCCGGGATGTACGCCACGCTCAGGTCGAACGTATAGGTCCATGGCAGACGTCCCTGCGAACCGCGCGGCGTGGGCTTGTAGCCGGTCGCATCGGTGCCGCAGTCGAAGTACGAGGAGCCATAGCTGAATTGATACGTCCGGTCCGGCCAGTAGCCCAGGCAGTTTTTCGGGCGACCCGAAACGGCGGTGAAGGTGCTTCCGAAGCGCCACTCGGGGGTGAACTGGTAGAAGCCGTAGGCTTTCAGGGCGTGCGTGCGGTCATTCGGCAGCGGCCCGTTCGAACCGACCATCAGCTCGGGGAAATCCCAGGCCTGGGTCTGCGATACGTCCTGCTGACCCACGTCGGAGAGCAGCTGGCCTTCGGTGTTGCCGTAGTTGCGCGAGAACGTATAAGCCACCTTGCCGTACCAGTTGTCCTTGAACGGATGCTCCAGGAACAGGTCGAGGCCGTAGTAGCCGCGCTTCAGTGGCGGCAT
>JAJXTX010000328.1 GCA_021783385.1 Pseudomonadota bacterium | reverse complement strand
GCAAGACGCTGCACGAGAAAGGCTTCGAGCTTGCGCACGCCTGCCTGGTGCTGGAAGTGTGCAACCCGGCCCAGGCGGCCGAAGTGCTGGGCCGTGACATGCGGCTGAACATGGTGCTGCCCTGCCGACTCTCGATCTACGAGGACGGTGGCAAGACCTTCATCGGCATGCTGCCGCCGACTGCCCTGCTCGCGTTGATTTCCACCGATGCGGCGATCGCAGAGGCTGCATCAGGAGTGGAGAAAACCATGCAGCAGATCATCGATGCTGCGGCCTGAGAGCGCTGCCGCCGCACCGGATGAGAGTAATCGCGTGCGCATGAAAAACCCTGCAATGGCGGGGTTTTTCGTGGTACCCGCGAGGAACCGCGATCAGGCGAACGGATCGTCCAGCACGATGGTGTCATCGCGGTCGGCGCCGGTGGCGACCAGCGCCAGCCGGCAGCCGGACAGTTCCTCCACCGCGCGCAGATAGGCGCGGGCGGCCGGCGGCAGCTTGTTCCAGTCGCGGATGCCGGCGGTGGACTCCTCCCAGCCGGGGAATTCCAGATACACCGGCTTGCACTCGTCCCAGCCGTCCGCGTCCAGCGGCGCCAGCTCGCGGCGCTTGCCGCGATATTCGTAGGCGATGCAGACCTTGATCGTCTCCAGTCCGTCGAGCACATCGAGCTTGGTGATGGCCAGGCCATTGATGCCGTTGATCTGGGTGGCGCGCTTGAGCGCAACCAGGTCGATCCAGCCGCAGCGGCGCGGGCGGCCGGTGCTGGCGCCGAACTCATTGCCGACCTTGCGCAGGCGCTCGCCCATGGCATCGTTCAGTTCGGTCGGGAACGGGCCGCTGCCCACGCGCGTGGCGTAGGCCTTGCAGATGCCCAGCACGTAGTCGATGTCGCCCACGCCCACGCCGGTGCCGGCCAGCGCGCCGCCGATGGTGGTGTTGCTGGAGGTGACGTAAGGATAGGTGCCGTGATCGATGTCCAGCAGCGCGCCCTGCGCGCCCTCGTACAGGATGTTGCCGCCGTCCCTGCGCACGTCGTGCAGGATGGTGGCGACGTCGTCGACCAGCGGGCGGATGTAGTCGCCCCAGGCCAACGCGTCGTCCAGCACCTGCTGGTAATCGACGGGCGCGGCCTTCAGCCACTGGGTGAGGATGAAGTTGTGGTAGTCGACGGCGGCTTTCAGCAGCGCCGGCAGCTCGTGCGGGTACATCAGGTCGGCCACGCGCACGCTGCGGCGGGCGACCTTGTCCTCGTAGGCCGGGCCGATACCGCGGCCGGTGGTGCCGATCGCCTTGCCGCCGGCAGCGAGTTCGCGCGCCTTATCGATGGCGATGTGATACGGCATGATCAGTGGCGTGGCCGGGCTGATCTTCAGGCGCGAACGCACCTCGACGCCGTTGGCTTCCAGTTCGGCGATTTCCTCCATCAGTGCGGCCGGCGACAGCACCACGCCATTGCCGATCAGACACAGCGCGTCGTCGCGCAGGATGCCCGAGGGAATCAGGTGCAGCACGGTCTTCTTGCCCTTGATCACCAGCGTGTGGCCGGCGTTGTGGCCGCCCTGGAAACGCGCTACTGCGCTGACCCGCTCGGTCAGCAGGTCGACGATCTTGCCCTTGCCCTCGTCGCCCCACTGTGCGCCCAGGATAACTACTGACTTGCCCATGATCTGCTCGCTCATCTTGCTTGGGCTCCGGGGAGGAGCCGGGAAATGAATCGCGCCCCGGCGGCTATACCCGCCCTGGCGCGATCTGGCGGCCGCGCGTCTGGGACTGGCGCGTGGCCAGCCGTTCGACGCAGCGCCTACTTCTTGGGTGACGGGTTGCTGAAATAGCGCAGGAATTCGGAGTCGGGCTTGAGCACCAGCACGCCCTTGCCGTCCTCGAAGGATTTGCGATACGCGGCCATGCTTCGATAGAACGCAAAGAACTCCGGGTCCTGGCCGTACGACTGGGCGTAGATCGCCGCGGCCTGCGCATCGCCCTCACCGCGGATCTTGGCGGCATCGCGATCAGCGTCGGCGCGCAGCACCTGGCCCTGGCGATCGGCATCGGCCTGGATCTTGGCGGCGGCCTCCTGCCCGGTGTAACGCAGCTCGTTGGCCAGCTGCAGGCGCTCGGCACGCATGCGCTTGTAGACCGATTCGCTGACCTCGTCGGGCAGGTCGATGCGCTTGATGCGCACGTCGACCACGGCGATGCCGAGGTTCTTGCGGGCGGCGACGTCGGTCTGCTGGCGCACCCGTTCGGTGATGTCCTTGCGCCCGCCGGAGATCAGCTCCTGCAGCGTGCGCGCGTTGAACTCGAAGCGCAGCGCGTCCTTGATGATCGGGGTGAGCCGCTGTACCGCCTGCAGCTGATCGCCGCCGGTGGCGCGGTAGTACATCGCGTTGTCGGCGATCCGCCACTTCACGTAGAAATCGACGTTGACGCTCTTTTTCTCGGAGGTGAAGTAACGCTCCGGCTGCGCATCCAGCGACAGGATGCGCTCGTCGAACCGCACCACCTGCTGCACCAACGGTATCTTGAAATGCAGGCCGGGTTTGTAGTCAGTGCGCATGATGCGGCCGAACTGCAGCAGCAGCGCGCTCTGCCCCTCGTTGACCACGAACACGCTGTTGAGGCCAAGCAGGATCAGCACCGCGGCAACCGCGGCCAGCACGATCTTGTTGTTCATGGCTGGCTCCCCTTGTCGGCGGCGCTGCTGTCGCTGGCCGGCGGCACCACCGCGTTGACCGTGCCGCTGCTGACCGGGTTGGAGGAGGCGGCGTCGGCACGTCCGAACGGCAGATTGATGATGTTGCGGCCGCCGCTGCCGTCGATCACCTTGGGATTGTCGGCCATCACCTGCTCCATTGTCTCCAGCCACAGCCGTTTGCGCGTCACCTCGGGAGCCAGCTTGTACTGCGCCAACAGCAGGTTGAAGCGCGCGGTGTCGCCCTGCGCGCGGGCGATCCGCTCGGCCTTGTAGCCCTCTGCCTGCTGCGCGATCACCGCCGCCTCGCCACGCGCCACCGGGATCACCTTGTTGGCATACGCCAGCGCACCGTTCTCGATGC
>JAJXTX010000327.1 GCA_021783385.1 Pseudomonadota bacterium | reverse complement strand
TCCGTCCAGCTCTGGCCGTAACTGCGGTTGAGATCGAGCAGATGCCAGTGCGCGCTGAAGCCGCTGGCGTCGAGCCGGTGCGTCAGCGGCAGCGCCGCGCCGACAAAACTCGGGTCGCGCCACGGCGCATGCATGGTCACGTCGGTGCTGCGCGCCAGCGGCAACAGCTGCAAGGCCCCGGTGCCGGCCAGCTTCAGCGTGATCGCGACGCTGATCGGCTGATCGCCGAGCGCATCCAGATCGATCGGCACCGCCACGTTCGGCCACGGGCCCAGCCGCTGCGCCGACGAATCGAAGCGCGCCGGCTGGCCGTTGATGCGCAGGTCGGTCACTTCCTGCAGCCCGCGCAAGTCGCCTATCGGCAGGCGCAGCTCGGCCTTGCTGCCCTGCCACGTCGCGTTGCTGGCGCGTCGAAACCGGGCCAGATCCGCGGCCCGGAACTGGCCTCGGATATGCACCGTGGCGACATATACCGGCGCGCTGTAGATGCCGTAGCTGCGCGTCTGCACCGCCATCGCCACTTCCATCGCCAGGCTGTCGGCGAGCATGTTTTCGCTGCCCGCATGCCACTGCGGCGGCTGGTTTTCCGCCACCAGCACCGGGCGCAGGGTGGGCACCGTCAAGACCGGCCCACCCAGCACCTGCGCACCACCCCAGCCCTGCGCGATCTGCGCGATCGCCGCGGCACGCAGCTGCTGGCGCTCGCGCACCAGGCCGCTCACCTGCAGCAGCGGTATCGTCATCAGCAACGCCAGCATGCCGATGCCAAGCACCTTGGCCGTCACGGTCTGTGTCCATTCGCGCATGGGTTCGCTCTCCTGCAGTCGGAGCGTCGATCACAGCAGCGGGCACGGCGCTATGGCGGGCAAGACCGGGCCGCCGGCTGACGGCGGTCGGGCATCGACATGATGCATGGCGTGCGTCGGGCCACGGGCAGCAGGGCAAGAGCGCCCTCACCTCGTCCGCTCTCGCGACACTGCCGGGGGAGAGGGATGCAAGCTCAGGGCATCACAGCGGCGACGCGCCACGGCAGACGTGCGGCTACGGCGCGGCGGTCACTGGTGCCGCGTCGTGGAAGAACGCCTGCACGTCGGCCAGTGCGCTGGTGCGCGGCATCGGTGGCAGGCTGGCGAGGAACAGACGTCCATATCCCTTCGTGGTAAGCCGGGGATCGCACAGCACCAGTACGCCGCGGTCGTGCACGTCGCGGATGAGGCGGCCGACGCCCTGCTTCAGCGCGATCACCGCGCCGGGCACCTGCCAGCCCATGAACGGATTGATGCCGGCGTGCTCCAGCGCCTGCAGCCGCGCCATCAGCACCGGATCGTCGGGCGCGGCGAACGGCAGCTTGTCGATCACCACCACGCTGAGCGCCTCGCCGACCACGTCGACGCCTTCCCAGAAACTTGCCGCACCCAGCAGCACGCCGTGGCCGCTGGCGCGGAACTCCTCCAGCAGCCGCGGCCGCGGCGCGGTGCCCTGCACGAACAGCGGCCACGGCACCTTGTCCTGCAGCAGCTCGGCGGCCAGCCGCAGCGCGCGATGCGAGGTGAACAGCAGAAACGCGCGGCCGCCGGAGGCGTGCAGCACCGGCAGCACCGCCTCGATCACCTGCGCGGTGTAGTCGCGCGCGGCCGGATCGGGAAGCGGTGACGGCAGATAGCACAGCGCCTGCCGCGCGTAGTCGAACGGGCTTTCCAGACTCAGCGTGCGCGGATCGTCCAGCCCCAGCTGGCGCGCGAAATGGTCGAAGTTGCCGGCCACCGACAGCGTGGCGGAGGTGTGGATCCATGCCGCCTGGGTGCGCTCGCGCAGGCCGCGCATCGGCACGGCCAGATCCAGCGGCGTGGCGTACAGCGCGAAGCCGCGCGGGTAGTGCTCGTACCAGCGCACGTCGCGATCGCCGTGCCCCGCGTCGGCGGCATCGACGATGCGCTCCAGCCGCTCGGCCAACAGCGCGGCGCGCTCGTGCAGGTTGGCGAAGCCGCGCGAGCGCTCCGCCTGCGAGGCGAGCAGCTCGACCAGCGTGGCCAGCAGCTCGCGCAGATCGTGCATCGCCGCAGGCACGTCGCGGCTATCCTCAAGCTGCTGGAACGCGCCGCGCGACGGCAGCGCATCCATCGCCAGGCGCAGCCGGCGCAGCGCGTCCTGCAGCGCTTCCAGCGGCTCCAGCAGCAGGCCGATGGCGCCGGTGATGCCGCCGCATTCGGCCAGCGCGTCCTGCGCCAGCTCGCTCAGCTGGCGCGCGCTGATGCTCTGCGAGAAGAACTGCCCGGCCAGCTCGGGGATCTGGTGCGCCTCGTCCAGGATGAACGCCGCGGCGCCCGGCAGGATCTCGCCGAAGCCCTCCTGCTTCAGTGCGAGATCGGCGAACAGCAGGTGGTGATTGACCACCACGATGTCCGCCTCCTGCGCCTCGCGGCGCGCCTTCACCACGTGGCAGTCATCGAAGAACGCGCACTCCACGCCGAGGCAGTTCTCCGGCGTGGAGGTGACGCGCGGCCACAGCGGCGACTCCTCCGGCACCTCGGCCAGCTCCATCCGGTCGCCGCGCCGCGTGCGCGCCGACCATGCGCGGATCGTCGCCAGCTGCGCCGCCTGCGTGCGCTCCCACGCTGCACCTTCGCGCACGGTCTGGTCGAGCCGGTACAGGCACAGGTAATTCGCGCGCCCTTTCAGCAGCGCGGTTTTCAGCCGCGCGCCCAGCACCGAGCGCACCTTCGGCAGGTCGCGGAAGTACAGCTGGTCCTGCAGCGCCTTGGTGCCGGTGGAGATGATCACGCGCTCGCCGGAGAGCAGCGCCGGCACCAGGTACGCGAAGGTCTTGCCGGTGCCGGTACCGGCCTCGGCGATCAGCGTCTCGCGCCCGGCGATCGCCTGCGCCACCGCCTGCGCCATGCGCTGCTGCGCTTCGCGCGGGGCGAAGTTGGGCAGCTCGCGCGCAAACGGGCCGTCGGCGCCGAGCAGCTCGCCGACGTCGTCGGCAGCCGCCTGATCGAATCCCGTCATCCGCGCAGTATCGCCCAGCGCGTGCGGGCGGCAAACCGCGGCGGCGA
>JAJXTX010000326.1 GCA_021783385.1 Pseudomonadota bacterium | reverse complement strand
GGGGTCGTCTCAGAAAACGGAAAATAAAGCACGCTAAGCCGGTTGCAGCGGCCGTAGCGGCCTGAACTTGCCCGCGCCGATCTTGGCGCTGCTGCGCCAGAGGTAATCGCCGGTCAGGTTGATGTGCTCCCAGCCGAGCGGCGACAGGTACTGCAACAGGCCGTCATCGACGGCTTGACCGTGGCCACGCAAGGCGTTCGCGGCCCGCTCCAGATAGACCGTGTTCCATAGCACGATGGCCGCCGTCACCAGGTTGAGGCCGCTGGCCCGGTAGCGCTGCTGCTCGAAGCTGCGGTCGCGGATTTCCCCCAGGCGGTTGAAGAACACGGCGCGGGCCAGCGCGTTGCGCGCCTCGCCTTTGTTCAGCCCGGCATGCACGCGGCGGCGCAGCTCGACGCTTTGCAGCCAGTCCAGGATGAACAGTGTGCGCTCGATGCGTCCCAGCTCACGCAGGGCGACGGCCAGGCCGTTCTGGCGCGGGTAGCTGCCAAGCTTCCTGAGCATCAGCGAGGCCGTCGCCGTGCCCTGCTTGATCGAGGTGGCCATCCGCAGGATTTCATCCCAATGGGCGCGGACGTGCTTGATGTTGAGCGTGCCGCCGATCATCGGTTTCAACGCCTCGTAGGTGGCATCGCCCTTCGGGATGTAGAGCTTGGTGTCGCCCAGGTCACGAATGCGCGGGGCGAAGCGGAAGCCCAGCAGGTGCATCAACGCGAAGACGTGGTCCGTGAACCCTGCCGTGTCGGTGTAGTGCTCCTCGATCCGCAGGTCGGATTCGTGATACAGCAGGCCGTCGAGCACGTAGGTCGAGTCGCGCACGCCGACGTTCACGACCTTGGTGTGGAACGGCGCGTACTGGTCGGAGATATGGGTGTAGAACGTCCGCCCTGGGCTGCTGCCGTATTTCGGATTGATGTGGCCGGTGCTCTCGGCCTTGCTGCCGGTGCGGAAGTTCTGGCCGTCCGACGATGACGTGGTGCCGTCGCCCCAATGCTCGGCGAAGGGATGTCGGAACTGCGCGTTGACCAGCTCGGCCAGTGCCGCCCCGTAGGTTTCGTCGCGGATGTGCCAGGCTTGCAGCCAGGCCAGCTTGGCGTAGGTCGTGCCGGGGCACGATTCCGCCATCTTGGTCAGGCCCAGGTTGATCGCGTCGGCGAGGATCGTGGTCAGCAACAGGTTTTTGTCCTTGGCCAGGTCGCCTGACTTCAGGTGGGCGAAGTGCCGGGTGAAGCCCGTCCATTCGTCTACCTCCAGCAGCAATTCGGTGATCTTGACGTGCGGTAGGATCATCGCCGTCTGGTCGATCAGGGCCTGTGCGGTATCGGGCACCGCCGCATCGAGCGGCGTGATCTTCAGGCCCGACTCCGTGATGATGGCGTCCGGCAGCTCGTTGGCCAGCGCCATGCGGTTGACGGTGGCGAGCTGCGTTTCCAGCAGCGTCAGCCGGTCATGCAGGTACTGGTCGCAATCGGTGGCCACGGCCAGCGGCAATTCGCTGGCCTGCTTGAGGCTGGCGAATTTCGCGGGCGGCACCAGGTAGTCCTCGAAGTCCTTGAACTGGCGCGAGCCTTGCACCCAGATGTCGCCGGAGCGCAGCGCGTTCTTCAGCTCCGACAGCGCGCACAGTTCGTAGTAGCGCCGGTCGATGCCGGTGTCGGTCATCACCAGCTTCTGCCAGCGCGGCTTGATGAACTCGGTCGGCGCGTCGGTGGGCACCTTGCGGGCGTTGTCGCTGTTCATGCTGCGCAGCACCTCGATGGCGTCGAGTACGTCCTTGGCGGCGGGCGCGGCCCGCAACTTGAGCACGTCGAGAAATTCCGGCGCGTAGCGGCGCAGCGTGGCGTAGCTCTCGCCGATGCGGTGCAGGAAATCGAAGTCCTCGGGTTGCGCGAGCCGCTGCGCTTCGGTGACGCTCTCGGCGAAAGCATCCCAGGACATGACGGCCTCGATGGCGGCGAACGGATCGCGGCCCGCTTGCTTGGCCTCGATCAGCGCCTGGCCGATGCGCCCGAACAGCCGCACCTTGGCATTGATCGCCTTGCCGGATGCCTGGAACTGCTGCTGATGCTTGTTCTTGGCGGCATTGAACAGCTTGCCCAGGATGCGGTCATGCAGGTCGATGATTTCGTCGGTGACGGTGGCCATGCCCTCGATGGCGAGCGCCACCAGGGTCGCGTAACGCCGCTGCGGCTCGAACTTCGCCAGGTCGGCGGGCGTCATCTGGCCGCCCTCGCGGGCGATCTTGAGCAGCCGGTTCTGGTGAACCAGCCGCTCGATGCCGGAGGGCAGGTCGAGCGCCTGCCACGCCTTGAGGCGTTCGATGTGTTCCAGCATGTGCCGCGAGTTCGGTTTGACCGGGGATTGCCGCAGCCAGGCCAGCCACGTCGTCTTGCCGTTGTCGCGGCGCTTGAGCAGATCGTCGAGGCGACGGCGATGCACGTCCGTCAGCGGCTCAGCCAAGGCGTCGTAGAGACGCCGGTTGGCGCGGGTAATCGCTTCGGCGCTCGCCCGCTCGACGGCGTTGAGGGCGGGCACAATGACCGACTGCCGCCGCAGGTGCTCGATCAAGGCTCTGGCCAGCACGATGCCCTTGTCGGTTTGCATGGCCAGCTCGGTCAGCAACTGGACAGCCTGCCGGTAGTGGCCAATCGTGAACGGCTGGAAGCCGAACACCGTTTGCAGCTCGACCAGGTGCTCGCGTCGGGTCTGCTCACGCTGCCCGTACTCGTCCCAGCTTTCGATGCCGACCTTGAGCTGGTTGGCGACCAGTCTCAGCAATGGCGGGAACGGTGGCTCATCAGCGCCAAGGATGACGCCGGGAAAGCGCAGGTAGCAGAGCTGCACCGCGAAGCCCAGCCGATTGGCCGGGCCGCGCCGCTGCCGGATGATGGAGAGGTCGCTTTCGCTGAACGTGTAGTGACGGATCAACTCATCCTTGGTGTCCGGCAACGCCAGCAGGCTTTCGCGCTCGGCGGCGGAGAGGATCGAACGGCGGGGCATGCGGTTTCCTTCTTCTTGAAAACGTAGGTTTGTGACAAGCCCGCCAAGGCAACCGGCGC
>JAJXTX010000325.1 GCA_021783385.1 Pseudomonadota bacterium | reverse complement strand
CAGTAAACGATGCCGGACTCGCCGCGGTGGCCTTCGAGAAACTGCATCAGCTGCGTGCGCGGGTTGTGTTTAAGCGCCACCCGGTAGCCGATGTTCGGCCGGTCGAAGCTGGCCACGAACTGGCGTGCCTGCTGCAGCGAGAGCCGCTCGACGATCTCCTCGCGCGTGCGCGGATCGGCGGTGGCGGTGAGCGCGATGCGCGGCACCGCCGGAAAGCGCTGGTGCAGGATCGCCAGCTCGCGGTACTCGGGACGAAAATCGTGGCCCCACTGCGAAACGCAGTGCGCCTCGTCGATCGCGAACAGCGCCACCTCGGTGCGCTCCAGCAGGCCCAGAAAGCGCCCGGTCAGCAGCCGCTCCGGCGCCACGTAGAGCAGGTTCAATTCGCCCGCGAGCAGTTGCCGCTCTACCTCGCGCTGCTCCTCCGTGCCGAGGCTGGAGTTGAGAAACGCCGCCGCCACCCCAGCCTCGCGCAGCGCGTCCACCTGGTCCTGCATCAGCGCGATCAGCGGCGACACCACGACGCCGGTGCCCTGCCGCAGCAGCGCGGGAATCTGGTAGCAAAGCGACTTGCCGCCACCGGTCGGCATCAGCACCAGCGCGTCGCCGCCATCGCACAGATGCTCCACCACCGCCTGCTGCTGGCCGCGAAAACCGGGATAACCGAAAACGCTCTGCAACAGATCGAGGGCGGAAGGATTCATCCGCTGCATGCTACCAAACCGGTGGCGATGGCCGGTCACGAAGCAGCCGGCTGTGCCGCATGCCGGCGCCTGCCTACAGCATCCCCCACAGCTGCCGATCCAGATTCCCGTCGAGCCCGAACCGCGACAGCGGCACGCGGCCCTGGTGCACCTCGATGCCTTCGGCGCGCAGCAGCCGGCACTGTTCGCGAAAGCCGCGGCTGCCCGGCGGCAGCGCGATCTGCCCGCTGGCGCGCAGCACGCGGTGCCACGGCAGCGGCATGTCGGCCGGCGTTTTGCCGAGCAGCTTGCCGACCAGCCGCGCCCGTCCTGGCAGCCCGGCGCGCACGGCGATCGCGCCGTAGCTGGCGACACGGCCGCGCGGAATCGCGGCGATCGCGGCGTAGATGCGCTGGTGACTGTCCTGCATGCTGACGGGAAACCACACGGAGACCGGGCGCGAGGCGCGCCACCGCCGACCATACGCCAGCGCGGCAACGCGGCGCCAGCGCGACGCACAACGCAAGGCGCGCGACGCGCGCGCCAAGACGTGGCAGAGTACGAGTTCTCGCCAGCCAGGGAGGTCGCCGCATGCGTCACTTCGAAGCCGTGCGTTCGCACATTGGCAGCCGGTACGAGCTGCGCCACAACGATCCTTATCTGGTCAGTTTCGACCTGCAGCTGCCGCGTGGCCGACATCAGGGCATCTACCTGGCGGAGCTGGAGGACGAGTCAGGTCACCGCTATCTGCGCGTATCGACGCCGATCGGGCCGCTCGCCGGCACCGATCCCGGCCGCTGCCTGCGCTTCAACTGGCAGCAGCGCACCGGCTTTCTGGCGGTGGCCGACCTGGACGGCTCACCGTATCTGCACCTGTGCGAAAACCGCCCGTATGAGTTCCTGGATGGCGCCGAGCTGCAGCGCGTGGTGCATGAGCTCGGCACCCTGGGCGACCAGCTGGAGCAGGCCATCGCCAGCAGCGACGACGCGCTCTGAAGCTGCCCGCAAGCGCCACCATCCGCCTCACCGCCCCGACCCGGCGGAGCTGACGTGAAGTGCACGCCCGCTGCCTTTACACTGGCTCCATGTCCCTGCCTTCCCCGTCACCGCGATGCTGAGTGAAATCGCGCTGGTTTTCGTGCTGGCCCTTTGCAACGGCTTCTTCGCGCTGTCGGAGATGGCGCTGGTGGTGTCGCGCAAGAGCCGGCTCAAGCAGATGGCGAAAACCAGCCGCCGCGCCGCGATGGCGCTGCGTCACGCCGAGGCGCCGGAGCATTTCCTGTCCACCGTGCAGGTCGGCATCACGCTGGTGATGCTGGTTACCGGCGCGATCGCCGGCGACGCGCTGGGCAGCCACATCGCCGAGTTCCTGCACGGCGAGCGTGTGGCGTGGCTGCTGCCGTACGCGCGGCTCATCGGCATCGTGCTCGGCTTCGTGCTGATCTCCTTCATCCAGATCGTGATCGGCGAGCTGGTGCCCAAACGGCTGGCGCTGTCGGCGCCGGAAAAGCTGTCCAGCTACGTGGCGCTGCCGATGCTGCTGCTGTCACGGCTGACCGCACCGTTCGTGTGGCTGCTGAACATCTCCAGCAACCTGCTGCTGCGGCTGCTGCGGGTGGATCAGAAAAGCAGCGGCGTGGTCACCGAGGACGAGATCCGCCTGCTGGTGGCCGAGAGCGCCGAACAGGGCGTGCTTGATCCGGACGAGCACAACATGGTCAACCGTGTGCTGCGCCTGGGCGATCGCACGGTGGACAGCGTGATGACCCCGCGCATGCGCATCGCCTGGCTGGACATGGCCGCCAGCCGCGACGAGAACATCGAGGTGCTGCGGCAGACGCCGTACTCGCGCTACCCGGTGTACCGCGGCGACGAGAGCGAGGTGGTCGGCGTGGTCGAGGTCAAACGCCTGCTGCGCAGCTTCACCGAGGGCAGCCCGGAGTTGTTCGATCACCTGTCCAAGCCGTTGTTCGTGCCGGCCACCGCGCGCGCGCTGGATCTGCTGGAGGAGTTCCGCGATGCCGAGACGCCGCTGGCGCTGGTGGTCGATGAATACGGTGACATCGAGGGCGTGGTCACCGTCAACGACCTGCTGGCCGCGGTGGTCGGGGTAAGCCAGATCGCCCACGGCGCGGATGACCAGAATGCCCCGATCGTGCAGCGCGCGGACGGCAGCTGGCTGATCGACGGCAGCCTGTCGACCGATGACCTGCGCGAGTTGCTGCACCTGGATCACCTGCCAGGCGAGCAGCAGCACGACTTCCGCACCGTGGCCGGGATGGTGATGGCCGCGCTGGGCCGCATTCCGCAAACCGGCGAGGTGTTCGCCTGGCGCGGCATCCGCTTCGAGGTGGTCGACCTGGATGGCGCGCGCATCGACAAGCTGCTGATCACCCT
>JAJXTX010000044.1:8822-13837 GCA_021783385.1 Pseudomonadota bacterium | reverse complement strand
TCGAGGGACGGGCACTCAGTACGCGTTCAAGTGCCGGGTTCCAGATTGAGCCTGTCACTCCCTGTGGAGACGCATCATGAAACGCCTTTTGAGTGGCCTGGTCCTGGTGGTTGCCGCGGCGACACTGTCGGGTTGCTACTACGATCCGGGCTACAGCTACGTGCGCAGCGATGGCGCGGGCGGCGATGCCTACTACGGGCAGCGCACCGCCGTGTATGACGACGGCTACTACTCGGCGCCCGGCTACTACGACGGTGGCTACTACGGCAGCAGCTACTACGGCGGCGGCTATTACGGCTATGCGCCCGGAGTGAGCGTGGGCATCAGCAGTGGCTGGTACGGAGGCTCCGGCTATCGCGATGGTGGTCGTGACTGGCACGGCGAGGGCCGCGGCCACTGGCAGCAGGGCCATGAGGGTCAATGGCAGGGCGGTGGTCAGGAGGGTGGCCACGGGGGTGGCCACGATGGTGGTGACCGTGGCGGCCACGACCAGGGTGGTCATCAGGGTGGCGGTCGCGGCCGTGGCAACGACCATCATCGCGGCGACCATCAGCGGCGCGGCGACCACAAGGATGAGCACCGCTGACGCCTGAGGCACAATGGCAGCATGTTCGTATCCGGTTGGCTGCCATGGCACAGGCGTACTGCAAGGCCCATCGCACTCGCGGCGATGGGCCTTCTGCTGTGCGGCTGCAGCAGCCTGCGCTACTACGCGCAGGCGGTGCGCGGGCAGGGCGAGCTGATCCTGCATCGCCGCGCGGTCAGCGCCGTGCTGCGCGATCCGGCGACCGCCCCGACATTGGCGGCGCGTCTCTCACGGGCGCTGGCGGCGCGCCGGTTTGCCTCGCGGCAACTGGGGTTGCCGGACAATCGCAGCTACACCGGCTACGTGCAGCTGCAGCGGCCTTACGTGGTGTGGAACGTGTTCGCCGCGCCGCCGTTTTCGGTGGAGGCGGTGCCGCAGTGTTTTCCGATCGCCGGCTGCGTGGCCTATCGCGGCTGGTTCGCCCAGGCCGACGCCCTCGCCGATGCGGCGAGGCTGCGCGCGCGTGGCGACGACGTGTGGATCGGCGGCGTGCCGGCGTATTCCACGCTGGGCTGGTTCGCCGATCCGATCCTCTCCAGCATGCTGCGCTGGGACGATGACGAACTGGACGGCACGATTTTCCACGAACTGGCGCATCAGCTGATCTACGTGAAGGGTGACACCGCTTTCAACGAATCCTTCGCCAGCTTCGTGCAGGACGAGGGTCTGCGCGAATGGCGGCAGTCCCGCGGCCTGCCGCCACCGGACCAGCGCGCGCAGGCCATCGATGACGACTTCACCCGGCTGGTGCTGGATCTGCGCACGCGGCTGAAAACGCTGTATGCCAGCGGGCTGGACGCCGCGGCGATGACGGCCGCCAAGCAGCGCGAGATCGCGGCATTCCGCGTGCGCTATGCCGCCTGGCGCGATCAGCACTGGCCGCATGACCACCGCTACGACGCGTGGGTGGCGGCGCCGATCAACAACGCGCGGCTGCTGCCGTTCGGCCTGTACGACCGCTGGAAGCCGGCGTTTGCCGCGCTGTTCGAGCGCGCCGGGCGCAGCTGGCCAGCGTTTTACGCCCGCGTGCGCATGCTGGCGTGCGAGCCCAGGTCGCAGCGCGAGGCCACGCTGCAGGCGCTGCTGGCGGGCCAGAACAGTGCGGAGGCCTGCATGCAGGATCTTGCGATCGCATCGCGCAGCGCTGATCGGCGCGCCGACGCGGGATCGACCTGTCGCAAAGCTGAACAGCTTCGACCTATACCTTGAACTCACATCGCCGCGGCCACACTAAGCCTCGTATCGCCGTGACGGCGACAGGAAGTGGAGCAGCGGTATCGCGCCACTGAGGGGCCGGCCTTTCCTCCCCTGGAGGCCGCCTGACAAACCCCATCAGTCCTCCCCTGGCTGATGGGGTTTCTTTTTGTCTGCTGCAAGAGCCGCCCGCACGATCGCTGGCCCGTGCTGCCACGTCGCGTGGATAATCACTGATCGCGCCGGACCGGGCGCCTCTCTGGCTGCCTGATCGCGATGATCATCGAATCGCTGCTCGATACCGACCTGTACAAATTTTCCATGATGCAGCTGGTGCTGCACCAGTATCCGGCGGCGCAGGTCGAGTACCGCTTCAAGTGCCGCAACCCGGGCATTGATCTGGTGCCGTACATCGAGGAGATCCGCACCGAGCTGGCTGCGCTGTGCCAGCTGCGCTTCACTGCGGCGGAGCTGGACTATCTGCGTGGCTGGCGTTTCATCAAGAGCGACTTCGTCGATTTTCTCGGTCTGTTCCAGCTCAACGAAAAGTATGTGCAGATCGCCGCGGCCGCCGCGGGCAGCGGCGAGATCGAGATCCGCATCCGCGGCCCGTGGCTGCACACGATCCTGTTCGAGGTGCCGCTGCTGGCGATCGTCAACGAAGTTTACTTCCGCCACACCAGTGCTGGCCTCGACCTGGACGAAGGCCGGCGCCGGCTGCGCGCGAAAATCGCGCTGCTGCGTGACACGCCGGATTACGCCGGCTGCCGCATCGCCGACTACGGCACGCGGCGGCGTTACTCGCGCGCCTGGCACGAGGAAGTGGCGAGCACCCTGCGCGACGAGCTCGGCGCACAGCTGGCTGGCACCAGCAACGTGTGGCTGGCGCGCAAGCTCGAGCTGACGCCGCTCGGCACGCTGGCGCACGAATACCTGCAGGCGCATCAGGCGCTGGGGCCGCGCCTGCGCGATTCGCAGGTGGCGGCGCTGGAGGCCTGGGCGAAGGAATATCGCGGCGATCTCGGCATTGCGCTGTCCGACGTCTACGGGCTCAACGCATTCCTGCGCGATTTCGACATGTATTTCTGCAAGCTGTTCGACGGCACCCGGCACGATTCCGGCGACCCGTTTGCCTGGGGCGAGAAGGTGCTGGCTCACTATCGGGCCAACCGCGTCGATCCGCGCAGCAAGATCCTGGTGTTCAGCGACGGCCTGGATATTCCGAAGGTGATGCAGCTGTACGCGCACTTCCGTGACCGCTGCCAGCTGGCATTTGGCGTGGGCACCAACCTGACCAACGACGTCGGGCCAACGCCGCTGCAGATCGTGATCAAGATGATCCGCTGCAACGGCCAGCCGGTGGCCAAGCTGAGCGACTCGCCGGGCAAGAACATGTGCGAGGACGCGGCCTACGTGGCCTACCTGCGCCAGGTGTTCGAGATTCCCGCCACGCAGGGTTAGCCAGCGGCCGCCGGCACGGCCGGATCATGCCGTAGACTGCGGGAACGGCATTCTCCGTGGAGAACCATCATGTCCACCATCTACGATTTCAGCGTGCGCGATATCGACGGCCAGCCACGCTCACTCGCCGAATGGCGTGGCAAGACCCTGCTGATCGTCAATGTCGCCTCCAAATGCGGCTTCACGCCGCAGTACAAGGGGCTGGAGGCGCTGTGGCAGGACCAGCGCGATCGCGGCCTGGTGGTGCTGGGGTTTCCCTGCGACCAGTTCGGTCACCAGGAGCCCGGCGACGAGGCCGAGATCAAGACCTTCTGCAGCACCCGCTACGACGTCACGTTTCCGATGTTCGCCAAGCTCGAGGTCAACGGCGAGCACGCCGATCCGCTGTACCAATGGCTGAAGAGCGAGGGCAAGGGCATTCTCGGCAGCGAGTCGATCAAGTGGAACTTCACCAAGTTCCTGGTGGATGCGCACGGCCAGGTGGTGAAGCGCTATGCCCCCACCGACACGCCGGAAAAGATCGGCAGGGAAACGCTGCAGCATCTGGCCGGCTAGAGACGGCTGCGCCGTGGAGCAGGTACTCATTCGCGCCCACGGTAATTCGCCAGCAGCAGCGCGATCGCGTCGACGTCGCTGCTCGCGCTTGGCCCATCGGCCGGCGGCAGGTAGTTGTTGAGCATGATCGCGAACGCCAGCCGCTCGCCCGCCGCGCTGGTGACGTAGCCGGCCAGGCTATCCACACCGGTCATGCTGCCGGTCTTGGCGTGCAGATTGTTTTCAGCCGCGGTGCCGCGCATGCGTCCGTGCAGGGTGCCGTCGACACCGGCGATCGGCAGCGCGGCGCGCAGGCGCTCGCCCCAGGGCTGCGCCGCCATGTAGACCAGCAGATGCACCAGCGCGTTGGGCGTGACCAGATCGCGCCGCGACAGCCCGGTACCCTCGTCGAGCAGGCTGGCTGAGGGCGCAATGCCGATTGTCGCCAGCAGCTGCTGCAGCGCATGGATGGCGTGGCCCTCGCTGCTGGTGAAGCCGGTAGCGGGATCGCTGGACCGGGTGTGCACACCGACGCTGAGCAGCAGGTTCTGCAGGTACAGGTTCTGCGAACGCTTCAGGCCGCGCTGCAGGATCTCCATCAGCGGCGGCGACCACACCTCGGCCAGCACGTCGGCGTGCGTCAGCAGGGCCGTGTCGTCCTGCGGCCAGTGCAGCACGCGCACCTTGCCGCTGAAGCGGATGCCCTGCCGCGTCAGCGCCTCGCGCAGCTGCTTGCCGGCCAGCCGTGCGGGGTCGACCACCGCCAGTTTGTAGTGTTGGGTCGGTGCATGTGCGGCCACCGTGCCGAACGCATACAGGCGACTGTTGCCCGGGGCCCGGTACAGGTTGATGTCGGTGGGCGCGCTCGATGGCGTGGTGAGGATCTGTCCGGACAGGTCCGGTATGCCGTCGATCGGATCGAGGGTGAGGCTGGCCGCCAGCCCCGGGGAGGCGGCCGGCGTCACCGTCACGTCGACCACGTTTTCCCCCACGCTCAATGCGGAAGCAGGCACCGCGAACCCGCTTTGCAGGTCGTCCGCTTCCCAGCCGCTGCCGAACCACGGGCCGCTGAAGTAGCTGTCGTCGGCGATCAGGTCGCCGCGCACCCGCTTGATCCCGCGCGCCGCCAGCTGGCTGGCCAGCTGATCGGCCCAGTCGCGGCTGGCGGCCGTGCCCAGCGTGGGGTCGCCCATGCCGCGCAGGATCAGCGGGCCGTCCAGGCGGCCGTGGCGGACCCGGC
>JAJXTX010000044.1:5123-8722 GCA_021783385.1 Pseudomonadota bacterium | reverse complement strand
CCGCAGGGGGAGATCAACGTGACCGTGGCCAGGGTAGAAGGCGACACGGTGTTCATCGACGGCAACCATCCGCTGGCCGGGCAGACGCTGCACTTCGCCATCGAGGTGACCGACGTGCGCGCAGCCAGTGAAGAGGAACTCGCCCACGGCCACGTGCACGGAGCCGGCGGTCACCACCACTGATCACGTCGGCGCGTCCTGGCGGTTGCGCCTGCCGACGCAGGCCCACGCAAGTTGAGTCCGCGTGTCTGCGTCAGTACCAGTCGAGCAGCGAGATGCCCACGCCGAGGTAGCTGGCGTTGTGGTTGTAGTCGATCAGGCTCTCGCCGTAACCCTTGAACGCCTCGGCGTAGCCGCGCAGATTCCCGGCCAGCGGAAAGCTCCAGGTGAACTGGGCGGCGCCGTGGCTGCGCCGGCCGCCGCGCAGCGAATGGCGCAGCAGCAGGCCGAACTCCTGGCCGTGCCATTCGTGGATGAGCTGCATGTCGCCGCGGCCCATGTAGTCGCTGATGTCCGGGTTGTTGTCATTGATGCGCGCCTCGGGGATGCGCCACCACGGGCGCAGCATCAGCGTCCAGCCGTCGCGCTCGAAGCCGACATCGGCGATCACCCGGTTCCAGCTGCGTGAGAGCGGATCGGAGCGGCCGTTGGACTGGTGGTTCACCCCGATGCCGAGCAGCCGGCCGTTCCACCCGAGCACCCGATAGTGGGTGTCGAACATCAGGATCGCCTCGGGCTCGTAGTCGGTCTCGCGGAACGGACGCGAGTTTTTTGCGTTATAGACCTGCCAGTGCGACACCTGCGTATAGCCCACCCACAGGTCGCCGGCGTCGCCGAACACACCCTGCCAGACTTTGGTCTTCAGGCTGAGCTGGAATTTCGCCTCCACGTTGTCCAGCGACTGCGGCGTGGTCACCGTATTGATCGGGTTGGGGCTGTGCGGCTGCGTGTTCGGGTCGCTGGTGGCGAACAGCGGCATCACATAGACCGGCTTGTAGGCGCGCACGTTGAAGGTGCCCAGCTTGCTTGCCGGCGACAGCTCCCAGCGGCTGTCCAGCAGCGACAGCGGTCTGGCTACCTCGGGATTGGCCGCCGTCGTCGGGCGGTCGCGGGTTTGATGCTGGAAGATGCCCGGCGTGGGCCCTGCCGCATCGCCTCGCTTCTGTGCCGCCGGCAAGTTGACCCGGCCGGTGGCGTGGTCGTAGCAGGCCAGCCGTTGCGCATTGCTCTCGATCGCGGTGCAGGCGCGGATATCGGTCGGATCGGGATTCTGCGCGCGCGTGTTGGTGGCCGGCAGGATGGCCGCCATGAGCACAGTCACGGCAACGAAAGGGCGCCTGATCAGCATAGCAAACTCCGCGGCGGAACATCATCGGCGGTTGAGAGCATGGCCAAACGGCGCCGTACTTGCCATACACGCATGAAACACGCGCTTCATCCAGCGTGATCGCCTGGCTGAAGCGTAAAAAAGCCGGCCACCGGCGCGAACGCCGGTGGCCGGAGGGTGCAGACGGTACCAATCAGAGTTGTTTGACCCAGCGCTCGTACTCGGCCTTGCTGATCTTGCCGTCGTTGTTGCGGTCGGCATAGCCGAAGTCATTTGCCAGCGGCGGGTAGGCGGCGGCCTGGGCCTGCGTGATCGCCTTGCCGCCATTGGCCAGCTGCTTGAACGACGGTGCCGGCGGAATCGACGGCGCCGGCGGCGGTACGCTTTTCACGGTCACCTGGCCCTGCGCCGTCTGCAGCGTGGCGGCGTCAGCAGCGGAGGCGGCTGGACCGGCGCTGGCAGACGCTGCCGGGGCTGACGACGCTGACGAAGACGGCATCGGCATGTCCTGGGCAATGAGGGCGCCGGCGAACAGCAGGGTACCGGCGGCCAGGGTGGACAACAGCAGTTTGCGGGATTTCATGGGGGATACTCCATGCCAGAAAGGTACTTGCAGGAAAAATCGATCACGCCCGGAAATACTCACCGGCATGGCCGGTGCCCATTGCCGAACTCGTTGGCACGCTACCAGAGAATCTGTAAATGCCAGCTCAATATCCTGGTCATCAAGCCGTGAAGATGCCGTGTCGTTGAACTACGCTTCAGCCAGTGTGCCGCGCCTCAGCCGCGCGCAGGCACGGCTGCTGCATCTGGCTGCGCAGGGCCTGTTGCAGCCGCCGCGGCGCAAGGCCCGGCGCAGTGACCTGGTCGCTGCGGTCGAGCGCATGCGGCTGCTGCAGATCGACACCATCCATGTCGTGGCGCGCAGCCCCTGGCTGGTGCTGCACGCGCGCCTTGGCGACTATCCCTCGGCATGGCTCGACGAGGCGCTGGCACAGGGCCAGCTGGCCGAATGCTGGGCGCACGAGGCGTGCTTCGTCACGGCGGCGGATATTGGCCTGCACCTGCATGGGCGTGATCTGCGTGAGCACCACTGGGCGCACCGCCATGCCGTGCGCATGCACCGCGAGCAGCGCGCGCCGATGGAGGCGCTGCTGGCCGGTATCCGCGACAGCGGCCCGGTGCGTGCGGCCGATTTCGTGCGCGCGCAGGGGGCCCAGACGCCGGGTTGGTGGCAATGGAAACCGGAGAAACGCTGGCTGGAGGCGTGGTTCGCCCTGGGCGAGCTGATGGTGCTGCGGCGCGAGCGCTTCCAGCGGGTCTACGACCTCACGGCCAACGTGCTGGAGCGCCTCGATCCGCCGTTCGATGCAGCCACCTGCGCGCTGCCCGCCGCCGCGCTGCGCCGGCGTTTCATCCTCGACAGCGTGCGCGCGCTGGGCGTGACGCAGGCGGGGTGGATCGCTGACTATTTCCGGCTCAAGCCTGCGGTCAGCGAGTTCGAGCTGGCGCCGCTGCTGGCCGATGGCGAGCTTCTGGCGGTGCCGGTGGAAGGCTGGACCACGCCCGGCTACGTGCATCGGGACCATGCCGATGTGCTGGCCAGGGCGGTGCGCGGCCGTCTGCGCGCCAGTCACACCGCGCTGCTGTCGCCGTTCGATCCGGTGGTGTGGGATCGCGCCCGCGCGCTGGCGATGTTCGACTTCGATTACACACTCGAGTGCTACACGCCGGCGGCGCGGCGGCGCTATGGCTATTTCGTGTTGCCGATCCTGCACCGCGGGCGGCTGGTCGGCCGGCTGGACGCCAAGGCGCACCGTGCGGCGGGGGTGTTCGAGATCAAGACACTTTTTCTGCAGCCCGGAATCGCACCGACACCAGCCCTGGTGCAGGAGCTGGCCGCCACGATAGCCGCCAGCGCGCGCTGGCACGCGACACCGCAGATTCGCCTGCTGCGTACACAGCCGGCGAGCCTCGCCGCGGCGTTGCGCGCGGCGTGGCGCGCCGCCGGCTGAGCGCCGGCTTCAGTCTCTCAGTGCGCTGTGCTGCTCGGCGCCGGTTCGACCGCGCACGCCTTGCCGTGCAGCGCCTGGCGCAGCTGCGTCGCCAGCGAGTTGCAGCGTTCGGCCAGCTGCGGCCGGATATCCGGGTTCATCGAGTCGCGCAGCAGGCTGGTGCGCATCGCCTGATAGCGCGCCGGCAATTGCTCCGGCGTGAAGATCTGGGCGGCGCGGTGGCAGGCCATGTAGCTGGAAAGGTAATCGTCGCAGGC
>JAJXTX010000044.1:0-5023 GCA_021783385.1 Pseudomonadota bacterium | reverse complement strand
CCGGGTTCATCGAGTCGCGCAGCAGGCTGGTGCGCATCGCCTGATAGCGCGCCGGCAATTGCTCCGGCGTGAAGATCTGGGCGGCGCGGTGGCAGGCCATGTAGCTGGAAAGGTAATCGTCGCAGGCGGGGATGCCGGTTTGCTCGGGCAGGTTCGCCGCCGCCTGTGACGGGTTGCCTTCAACCGCTGCACGCGGCGCGTGATATGCGTTGCCGCGATGGCTGACGTGCGGGGCGGCGGCCTCGCTACGCGCCGCGGTGGCCGCGGTGCCGGTACGCGATGCCGGTTGATGGGCGCAACCGGCCAGCAGCAGGCTGGCCATGACGGAGAGCGGGATGAGACGGGACGGGACGCACTGCATGGGACTCTCCTGACGGCAAGCGCACGGGCGGGCCGGACGGCCCGTCCACCATGGGACAACTGGCTGACACCCACTAGACATGCTGCAAGGTAAAGGAAATCTGAAATTGCCGCCATGCCGGCGGCGAGCCTCACGCTGTGCGCCCGACGGCCCGGAAATTTGCGCGACACGGTGATCTCGCGTCCGGCCGAGTCAGTCGCTATGCTCCGCCCACTGTGCCTGCCGGAGTCAGCAGCGGCTGGTGACCCGATGCAGCCGATCCGCGATCTGCCGCATCGTTCACTCTCGGGGAATTTCCTTGCACGCCAGTCAGCCGGCCACGCGCATGCGCGTTCGAGTTCATCAACCTGTGGAGTGTCTTTCATGTCTGATCGTCAGATCGGTACCGTCAAGTGGTTCAACGATGCCAAGGGCTTCGGTTTCATCGCGCGCGACAATGGCCCGGATGTCTTCGTGCATTTCCGCGCGATCACCGGCAGCGGCTTCAAGAGCCTGCAGGAAGGTCAGAAGGTGAGCTTCAAGGTCGTCACCGGCCAGAAGGGCCTGCAGGCCGAGGAAGTGACACCGGCCTGAGCGGTGCCGCCCGCTGCCGCGAAAACCGGGCCGCGATGCCCGGTTTTTTGATGTCCGCACGGTGTCGCCAGAAAACCCTTGACAAATCACTTGTTCCGCAAAAATCCGCTATGCTTGGGGCACTGCGTCTGCTCGGTAACACGCGTGTACGGTATGGATTCCTGTCGATCCGCATTGTTGCACCCGGTCCCGGCAAGCTCAGTAAGCCGTCGGCCCGCGGGGGCCGGTTTGTTCAAGCGTCTGGGAATGGATCGGAGTGAGTTATGTCGGATCGTGAAGTGGGTACCGTCAAGTGGTTCAATGACGCCAAGGGCTTCGGCTTCATCAGCCGGGAGAATGGCCCTGACGTGTTTGTGCATTTCCGCGCCATCAGTGGCTCGGGTTTCAAGAGTCTGCAGGAAGGCCAGAAGGTGAGCTTCAAGGTCGTCACCGGCCAGAAGGGCCTGCAGGCCGAGGACGTCTCGGCCGTGTGAGCAGCCGTGACAGCAGTCATTCCGGGGCCGGCGCAAGCCGGCCTCTTTTGTGGCGGCCGGCTGGGTTGGCTAGCCTGTGGCGATGACCACACCGCTTGCCATCGCGCCGTCGCTGGCGCCTTCAATCCTGGCAGTCACTGCAGCCGACGATGCCCGTTTCGAATTGCTGTGCGTGCAGCCCGCTGGCGCCTGGCACCAGCTGCTGTTCTGGCTGCCGGCGATGGGCATGCCGGCCAGGCACTACCTGCCGCTGGCGCAGGCGCTGGCGGCGCAGGGCGTGGCGGTGGTGCTGCATGAGTGGCGCGGCGTCGGTTCCAGCAGCCGGCGCGCCAGTCGCCGTTGCGACTGGGGCTATCGCGCCTTGCTGCAGGACGACCTGCCCGCGGCACTGGCCGCCGTGCGCACGCGCTGGCCGCAGGCACGGCGCTGGGTCGGTGGTCACAGCCTCGGCGGGCAGCTTGGCCTGCTGCATGCCAGCGGGCATCCGCACGACTATGCCGGCGCGCTGCTGGTGGCCAGCGGCGCACCTTACTGGCGCTGCTTTCGCTGGCGCTGGGTGGTTGGTGCGGCCTATCTCGTCGCACCGTGGCTGGCGGCGGCCTGCGGCTATCTGCCGGGGCGGCGGATCGGCTTCGGCGGCAACGAGGCGCGTGCGCTGATCGCCGACTGGGCGCGCACGGGCCGCAGCGGTCGCTATGCCGCGGCCGGCTGCGGCGACGATTTCGAGCAGCAGCTGGCCGCGTTGCCGCTGCCGGTGCTGGGCGTGCGGCTGCAGCATGACTGGCTGGTGCCGCCGGCTTCGCTGGACCGGCTGCTCGGCAAGCTGCCGCTGGCGCCGGTTGCGCGGCAGGTGATCACCGCGGCGGAGCTGGGCGCCGATCGCGCCGATCATTTCGGCTGGATGAAGGCGCCCGCGCCGATTGCCACCCGCCTCGCTGCCTGGATCGATGCGCAGTCGCCGGTGGCTTGATACCTTGCCATGCCGCCTGCATGTGGGTGGGCTGATCCCCCTCCGGAATGACCCATGCATTTGTTTGAACCGTTGGCGCAGCGCAGCCTGACCTTGCGCAATCGTCTGGTGGTGGCGCCGATGTGCCAGTACTCGGCCACCGATGGCGTGCCCGATCACTGGCACATGGTGAATCTTGGCAGTCGCGCGGTGGGCGGTGCGGCGCTGGTAATCGCCGAGGCCACCGCAGTGTCGGCGCAGGGGCGCATCTCGCTGGGCGACACCGGTATCTGGAACGACACCCAGCGCGAGGCGTGGCGCCCGATCGCGCATTTCATCGCTGCGCAGGGTGCCATCGCCGGCATCCAGCTGGCGCATGCGGGGCGCAAGTCCAGCGCGCAGCGGCCGTGGGAAGGGCGTGATGCGCTGCCGGTCGGGCAGGGCGACTGGCTGACCGTGGCGCCGTCAGCGCTGCCGTTCGACACCGGCTGGCACACGCCGCAGGCGCTCGACCAGGCCGGCATCGCGGCGGTGGTGGCGGATTTCCGCGCCGCGGCGCAGCGCGCGCTGGCGGCCGGCTTCCAGCTGATCGAGCTGCACGCGGCGCACGGCTACCTGCTGCACCAGTTCCTGTCACCGCTGAGCAACCATCGCGATGACGCGTACGGCGGCAGCTTCGAGAACCGCACCCGGATCGTGCGCGAGGTGATCGCGGCGGTGCGCGAGGTATGGCCGGCCGAGCTGCCGCTGTGGCTGCGCATCTCCGCGACCGACTGGGCGCCGGGCGACGCGGGCTGGAACATCGACCAGAGCGTGCAGCTGGCGCAGCAGGTCAAGCCGCTGGGCGTGGACCTGATCGACGTGTCTAGCGGCGGCCTGATCCCGCACGTATCGATTCCGCTGGCGCCCGGCTACCAGGTGCCGTTCGCCGCGCGCATCCGGGGCGAGGCCGGCATCGCCACCGGCGCGGTGGGGCTGATCACCACACCGGAACAGGCCGCGGCGATCATCGACGCCGGTGACGCCGACGTGGTGCTGATCGCCCGCGAGAGCCTGCGTGATCCGTATTTCCCGCGCCGTGCGGCGCAGGCGCTGGGTGCGGAGATCACCGCGCCGGTGCAATATCAGCGCGCCTGGTAACGCGAAGAAGCACGCGATGAATGCCGCTCCGATGCTGATCGAAGGCCGCCTGCACGATCTTGGCGACGGTCTGCGCGTGCGCCGGCTGCTGCCGCAGCTGCAGGCGCGACGGGTGGGGCCGTTCGTGTTCTTCGACCACATCGGTCCGGCGTTGTTCGCGCCCGGCACTGGCATGGACGTGCGGCCGCATCCGCATATCGGGCTGGCCACTGTGACCTGGCTGTTCGAGGGCGCGATCCGACATCGCGACAGCCTCGGCAGCTGCGCCGACATCCATCCCGGCGAGCTGAACTGGATGACTGCCGGACGCGGCATCGTGCACTCCGAGCGCACGCCGCCGCAGCCGCGCCGGGACGGACAGACCCTGCACGGCGTGCAGATCTGGGTGGCGCTGCCGCAGGCCGACGCCGAGATCGCGCCGGCGTTTCATCATCACGAGCGCGCCATGCTGCCGCGGATCAGCCGGCCGGGCGTCGAGGCGGTGCTGATCGCCGGCGACGCCTGGGGCGTGCGTGCGCCGGTGCCGGTGTTTGCGCCGATGTTCCTGCTGGAGGTGCAGCTGGCCGCCGGGGCCGAGCTGGTGCTGCCTCCGCACCATCACGAGCGCGGCGTGTTTGTGGTCGACGGGGCGGTGAGCTGGGGCAATCTGGGCGTGGCCGCCGGACGGATGGCGGTGCAGGCTGGCGCCCCGGCGCCGCCGCTGCGCGCACGTGCGGCGAGCCGGCTGATGCTGTTTGGCGGCGCCCCGCTGGACGGCGAGCGGCACCTGTGGTGGAACTTCGTGGCCAGCACGGGCGAGCGGATCGAGCAGGCCAAGGCGGATTGGCTGACACAGCGCTTCCCGAAAGTGCCGGGTGACGAGGACGAGTTCATTCCGCTGCCGGCGTGAGCCCGGCGCTGGACGCTGGCCACCTGCGTGCGGCACGATGAAGCGTGTCGGTCCATCCGTCGCGGAGCAATTCATGTCCGGCTTCAGCAGCTTTGCCGAGTTCTATCCGTACTACCTGCGCGAGCACGGCAACCGCGTCTGTCGCCGGCTGCATTTCATCGGCAGCAGCCTGGTGATAGCGGTGGCAGTGGTGGCGCTGCTGAGTGGCCAGCTGCGCTGGTTGTGGCTGATGCCGCTGGCCGGCTACGGCTGCGCCTGGATCGGCCACTACGCTTTCGAGAAGAACCGCCCGGCCACCTTCAAGCATCCGTTCTACAGCCTGCTGGGCGACTGGGTGATGTATGGCCAGATGCTGCGCGGCAAGCTCAGCTTCTGAGCCCAGTCACCTCAGCGGTATTTCTGATGACAGCTCTTGCAGGCCTGCCCGATCGGCTGGATCGCGGCAGCCAGCGCGGCGCAGTCGACCGGGGTGCTGTGCGTGGCCTGCTGCACGCGCGTCTGCAGCAGCTGCGCGGCGTCGCTGAAGGCGCGATCCGGAATCCCGAATACCGGCACGATGTCGAGCGCGGTGGACTGCAGCCGCTGCAGATGGAGCTGGTTGCTGGCGGCTGCGCACTGGCGGGTCTTCAGCGCATGCT
>JAJXTX010000324.1 GCA_021783385.1 Pseudomonadota bacterium | reverse complement strand
TCCGCCTGAAATCCGATCGCGCGCCGGGCCACCCGTGGGTGTGGTCGGCGCAGCTGCACAAGCCGGAGGCGAAGCTGCCGCCGGGCAGCGTGGTGGAGATCCGCGACGCCCGCGATCGCTTCGTCGGTCGCGGCTTCTGGAACGGCCACGCGCGCATCGCGCTGCGGCTGCTGAGCAACGACGCGGCCGCCAGCATCGACGCCGACTGGATCGCCGCGCGGATCGCCCGCGCGGTGGCGCTGCGGCGCGAGTGGCTGCAGCTGGATCAGGCCAGCGACGCGTGGCGGGTGGTGCACAGCGAGGGCGACGACCTCTCCGGGCTGATCGTCGACCGCTATGCCGACATCCTGGTGATCGAATATTTCGCCGCCGGCATGTGGCGCCTGCGCGAGGCGGTGCACGCCGCCCTGCTCACCCATTTCCCCGGCGCGCGGCTGTACTGGTTTGCCGAAAGCCACGTGCAGCGGCAGGAGTCGTTCGACGTGCGCAGCCCCGACGCGCCAGAGCCGGTCGAGGTGCATGAGCACGGCCTGCGCTTCCATGCGGCACCGGGCTCGGGCCACAAGACCGGCTTCTTTGCCGACCAGCGCGACAACCGCCGCCGCTTCGCCGAGCTGGCCCGGGGCCGCCGCGTGCTCGACCTGTGCTGCAACGCCGGCGGCTTCGCCGTGCACGCGATGGCGGCCGGCGCGCGCGAGGCGGTGGGCGTGGACATGGATGCCGGCATCCTGGAGATCGCCCGCGCCAACGCCGCCGCCAACGGTGTCGCGGTGAGCTTCGAGCAGGCCGACATCTTCGACTGGGTGCGCGCCGCGGTGGCCCGCGGCGAACGCTACGACGCGGTGGTGCTGGACCCGGCCAAGCTCACCCGTGACCGCAGCAAGGTGATGGACGCGCTGAAGAAATATTTCGCGATGAACCGCATGGTGCTGGACATCATCCCGCCCGGCGGCCTGCTGCTGACCTGCTCGTGCACCGGCCTGGTCGGCGAGGGCGAGTTCCTGGAAATGCTGCGCCGGGTGGCGCTGAACGCCGGCCGCGCGATCCAGGTGCTGGAAACGCACGGCGCCGGCGCCGACCACCCGTTCCGCACCGACGTGCCGGAAGGGCGCTACCTGAAGGCGGTGTACTGCCAGGTGCTGTAGCGCGTGGCCGCCGCCATCACTCCGGGGTGGCGGCCTTGGTCTTGGTTGCCGCAGGCAATAGCCCGTCGGCGCGGAACATCGCCTTGATCCCTCGCAGCGCCTGGCGGATACGGTCGCGGTTCTCGATCAGGGCGAAGCGCACGTGGTCGTCGCCGTACTCGCCAAAGCCGATGCCGGGCGACACCGACACCTTCGCCTCGGCCAGCAGCTTCTTGGCGAACTCCAGCGAACCCAGCGCCGCATAGGGCTCGGGAATCTTCGCCCACACGTACATCGACGCCTTCGGCGTCTCGACCATCCAGCCGGCCTCGTGCAGGCCCTTGACCAGCACGTCGCGACGCTGCTGGTAGCGCGCGGCGATGTCGCGCACGCACTGCTGATCGCCCTCCAGCGCGGCGATCGCCGCCACCTGCAGCGGGGTGAAGGTGCCGTAGTCGTGGTAGCTCTTGATGCGCGCCAGCGCGTTGACCAGCTCCGCATTGCCGACCATGAAACCGATCCGCCAGCCGGCCATGTTGTAGCTCTTGGACAGCGTGAAAAACTCCACCGCGATGTCCTTGGCACCCGGCACCTGCATGATCGAGGGCGCCTTCCAGCCGTCGAAAGTGATGTCGGCATAGGCCAGGTCATGCACCACCAGCACGTCGTACTGCTTCGCCAGCGCAATCACCCGCTCGAAGAAATCCAGCTCCACGCACTGCGCCGTGGGGTTGGACGGAAAGCCCAGGATCATCATCTTCGGCTTCGGGATGCTCTCGCGGATGCCGCGCTCGAGCTCGGCGAAGAAGTCGATGCCCGGCGCCATCGGGATCGAGCGGATCTGCGCACCGGCGATCACCGCGCCGTAGATATGAATCGGGTAGCTGGGGTTCGGCACCAGTACGGTGTCGCCGCGATCCAGGGTGGCCAGCATCAGATGCGCCAGCCCCTCTTTGGACCCGATCGTGACGATCGCCTCGCTGTCCGGATCGATGGCGACGTCATAGCGCTCTGCGTACCAGTGCGCGATCGCGCGGCGCAGCCGCGGAATCCCCTTCGAGGTGGAATAACCGTGGGTGTCGGGACGCTGCGCCACCGTGCACAGCTTCTCCACGATGTGCGGCGGCGTGGGGCCGTCGGGATTGCCCATCGACAGGTCGACGATGTCCTCGCCGCGACGGCGCGCGGCCATCTTCAGTTCGGCGGTGATGTTGAAAACGTACGGGGGCAGCCGCTCGATGCGCGCGAAGCGGCGCGGGGCGGACGCGGGGGCAGAACCGGGTTCGGTCATGGCAGGTCTCGTCAACGTAGGCGCCCGGAACCGTCCGAGCGACGCCGGCCGCGGGGCGGCCTGCCCGCGCGCTGTGCGGCGCGCGGATGGCTCCACCATATCGCGTGCAGCGGCGGCCGTCGAGCCGGCGCGCAGCGCGTAAACTTGCAGCCTTCAACCCGACGGAGTGGCCCATGCCGATGACCGATCTGCTGCTGCTGGCGCTGCTGGTGCTGGCGCTGATCCTGCTGGCGCTGCAGATCGGGCTGCTGCTGCGCGGGCGCGGCGATGCCGGGCTCGGCAGCCGTCTGGATGCGCTGAAGGACGACGGCGAACGCCTGCAGCGCGCGCTGCGCGAGGAGCAGCGCAACGGCCGCGAGGAGCTGCAGCAGGGCTTCGACCGCTTCCGCACGCATGTGGGCGAGCAGCTCGGCGCGGTGTCGCAGCAGCAGGCCGAGCGCATCGACGGCTTCAGCCAGCGGCTGGCCCAGCTCACCGAGCGCACCGACACCGGCCTGCAGGCGTTGGCCCGGCGGCTGGCGGACGACGCCCACCGCAGCCGCGAGGAGCTCACGCTCGCGCTCAACCGCTTCGGCGAGCAGCAGCAGCAGCGGCTGGCCGCGCTCGCCGCCGAGCATGAAAAACGCATGGGCGAAGTGCGCGCCACGCTGGAGGCCAAGCTCGGCGCGATCCAGCAGGACAACGCCGCCCAGC
>JAJXTX010000323.1 GCA_021783385.1 Pseudomonadota bacterium | reverse complement strand
TGTTCGAGCACGCTGCGGCAGGTGTTCTTGCCGTCGCTGTCGTGGCTGGGGGCGACGAGTGCCAGCAGCGCGGCGGCAGGAGTAGCGACCACACCAAGCGCCACCGCGCCGGCGGCGCGCAGCAGCAGCGGGCCTTTCTGCACGCCCACGTCGGGCTTGCCCAGGGTGCCTCTGACGTACAGCGGCGAGCGCAGCGAGAAGATCCGCACGCCCTTGGTATGCGGAAGCACCTTCAGATCCAGCTTTTCGTCGGCGAGGTTCACCGTGCCGGTCACGTTGATCACCGCGTCGGAGGTGTCGAACACGAACAGCCGCATGTCGAACAGGCCGTGTTTGGCCGGCATGTCGGCGGCGGCGCAGTTGATCTGCACGGTCTGGTCGCCGAACAGCTTGCCGATGATGATGTTGCCCACATTGAGGCCGGCGGTTTCCAGCAGGGTCTTGCTGATCGCGCCGTCGTTCATCAGCAGCTTCAGCTCACCATCGGCGCTGCCGAGCAGGGCCGCCACCGAGTTGCCGCGCGCGTCCAGCGACGCGTCGCCGTTGATTTCGCCGAAGCTGGTGCGCATCGGCGCGAAGCCGGGAAACAGCTGCTTCAGTTTCAGGTGGCGCGCGTCCAGTCGCAGCACGCCGCGCATCGGCGACATCGTGCCGTCCAGCGTGAGCGCGCCGCTGACCGTGCCGCTGGCCAGGTCGAAGCGCAGCGGATCCAGCGTGAGCACGCCGTTGTTCATCACCAGGTGGGTGACCAGCGCGTCGATCGGCAGGCTGCTGCCGTGCACGATGTGCGCGCCGGTGAACTGCACGTCGGCATCCATCGCGCGCCAGCGATCGGTGCGGAACGGCGTCACCGGCAGCACCTTGCCGGCGGGCTGCGCGGTGGCATCGGCGGCGGGTTTGGCCTGGGCGGTGCTGACACCGATCAGTGGCGCCAGGTCGGCGAACTGGAGCAGCTTCGAGCTGACCGTGCCGCTCAGCCGGGGCCGCGTGCCGCTGCCGCTGGCGGCCTGGTAATCCAGGTTGCCGGCGAGGTCGCTGCCGCCCACGCGGCCGCGGAAATCGCGATAGCTGAAATGGCTGCCCTGGCGATGCAGCTGCGCGCTGAGCTGGCCGGTGGTGGCATACGGCGGCGTGTCCGGCAGGGTGATGCCGAAGATCGGATAGAGCAGGGCCATGCTCGGCCCGGACAGCCACAGCTTCACGTCCAGCGCGTCCAGCTGCAGCGGATCGGTCAGCGTGCCGACCAGCGCGATATGCGTGTCGCCGATGCGCATATCCGCCTGCAGCGGAAACGGCTGGGTGTCGCTGTGCAGCGCCAGCACCGCGCCGGTCCTGCCGCTGCCCTTGAACGGCTTGCCCTGATAGCTGCCGACTGCCTGCCAGGCGAACTGGTAACGCGTGGCGGACGCGGCGGCATGCGCCGCGCCCCGGTGGTTGTCGTGGTCGGCCACCGCCTTGCCGGCTGCGGCGCCGGCGATCCGGTCCGCCTGCGCGCTGGCGGCTGCCGCCTGCTGGGCCACGATCTGGTCGTACGGAATCGCCTGCTGCAGCGGCGTGATCGTCATCTGCAGCCGGATGTTGCGGCTGGCGTCATCCAGCGCCAGCTGGCCGCGGTCGAAACCGATCGCGCCCAGCTGCAGCTTCCAGACCGACGCGCCGCCGGACGGCAGCGTGAAGTTCCAGTTGGCACGACCCTGGCGGTCCCGCTGCAGGTCCACCTGCGGATGCACCAGCTGCAGCGACGGCACCACGATGCGATGGGCCAGCAGTGGCCACGGCGACAGCCGGAAGCGCAGCGCCTCCAGCTGCGCAAAGTCCGGCCTGGCCGCCCACGCCGGATTGCCGATGCTGACCGCGCGCGCGGTGAACTGTGGCCACGGCAGCAGGCTGCCCAGGCCGGCTGCAGAAGGGTCGCGCCGCCACGCCACGCTGAGGTCGCCGTGGATCACGAACGGCCGCCCGATCGCCTGGCTGATGCGGCTGTCGAACGTGGGCTTGAGCCGGTTCCAGTCGAACGTGGCGATCACCACGAACAGTATCGCCAGCACTGCGAGCAGGCCGCCGGCGATCCAGCTGATGACCTTGTGACTGCGCTTCATCACCATCCGGTTACCTTGCATCGCCGCGCGCAAGGCGGCTCAGCGCACAGCAATACCGCACGGAATGGCAAGGTTATGTGTGGAGGCGCACCGCCTTGCCTCCTCTATCCATGCGGGGAGAGGGAGTCATCGCCTACGCGGCAACCTGCTCGCGCTGGCGTCGTCCGATGCGGTAGACCGCGGCGGGCGGCAGGTTGAACAGCGCATTGCCGATGCGCACGGCCTCCAGGTCGAGCCGCTCCAGCAGTTCGCGCGGCAGCGGGCAGCGTGGCCCGTAGGTGAACTGGTAGAACGCGCCGTCGGCGCTCAGCTGGCGGTCGAACACGCCCTGGATGATCGCCAGCACCTGCGCGGCCGGCATCGACAGCAGCGGCAGTCCGCTGATCACCGCACTGGCGCGCTCGTCGCCGAACAGCGACACGGTTTCGCCCAGCCGGGCCGCATCCATGCTCAGCACGCGCGCGTCCGGATAGCGCTGGGTGAGCGCGTGGGCAAACACCGGATCGGCCTCCACCAGCACCAGCCGGTCGGTGGGCAGGCCGCGTGCCAGCAGCGCGCGGGTGAACACGCCGGTGCCGGGGCCGAGCTCGATCACCGGCCCGTGCAGATGGCTGATATGCGAGGTCATCAGCCGCGCCAGCGCAGGCCCCGACGGCGCCAGCGCGCCGATGCTGCGCGGCGCACGCAGCCAGGCGCGCAGGAAATGAAGGCTATCGTTCAACGACATCGGGGTTTCCGCTTCGACGAAGATCGGGTTGGCGTCTGTGCAGACGTTCCCGCCACACAGGCTAACCGGTGCGCATGAACAAAATGTTCACGCGCAACGTCCACGGCCGGCTCACGGCCGCGCGCTGACGCTGCGCGCAGGTATGTCGATGCTGCACAGGTCGATGTGGCCGGCCGGCACGGTATAGAACGCGTCGTGCCGGTTGCGCTGCGCCTCGATCAGGGCGGCGAAGGTGGCGCTGTCGGTGCGCAGCACCTGCACCGCGGGGCGCTGCGCGGGCGGCAGATCCGATGCCAGC
>JAJXTX010000322.1 GCA_021783385.1 Pseudomonadota bacterium | reverse complement strand
GCCCGCTTTGCGGCAAGCTGTCCGCTGGACTGCCGCCGGAACCGATGCATGACGCCATCCCACCCCCGACCCGTCGCATTGATCACCGGCGCCGGTCGGCGGGTCGGTGCGGTGATCGCACGCACCCTGCACGCCGCCGGCTACGACCTGGCGCTGCACTATCGGCACTCCGCCGACGCCGCCCGCGCGCTGACCGACGAGCTGGAAGCGCAGCGCCGCGGCAGCACCCTGCTGCTGCAGGCGGAGCTGGCCGACCTGACCGCGCTGCCGCGCCTGCTGGAGCAGCTGCTGGCGCATTACGGCCGGCTCGATGCGCTGGTCAACAACGCCTCGGCGTTCTACCCCACGCCAGTCGGCAGCGCCACGCCGGCGCAATGGAACGAGCTGTTCGCTTCCAATGCGCAGGCACCGTTCTTCCTCTGCCAGGCCGCCGTGCCGGCGCTGCGCGCGGCGCGCGGCGGCATCGTCAACCTGGTCGATATCTACGCCGAGCGCCCGCTCGCCGGGCATCCGCTGTACTGCATGGCGAAGGCCGCGCTGGCCGCGATGACCCGCTCGCTGGCGCTCGATCTGGCGCCCGAAGTGCGCGTCAACGGCGTCGCCCCCGGCGCCGTGCTGTGGCCGAGCGAGGGCAAGAGTCCGGCCGAGCAGCAGGCGATGCTGGCGGGCACGCCGCTGCAGCGGGCCGGCACGCCCGGAGACGTCGCCAGCGCCGTGCTGTGGTTGCTGCGCGACGCGCCGTACGTCACCGGCCAGATCATCCGCGTCGACGGCGGCCGCACCCTGCCGCTATGAGCGTCGCGATCGGGCGCCAGCCGCGCCGCCGGATCGCGCGCGCAGCGCGCCGGCTCCGCTCAATCCGGCCAGGGTTCCGGCGTGAGCGGCTCGCGCCCGGCGGGAAACGCCGCCCACAGTTCGGCCATCGACTGGCCGCTGCGCGGGTGGCGGACCTGTGGCGCGATGTCGGCCAGCGGTCGCAGCACGAACGCGTGCTGCAGCTCGTCGCGCGGAATCTGCAGGTGGCCCGGCCCGTCGAGCACCCGGTCGCCGTACAGCACGATGTCGATATCCAGCGTGCGATCGGAGTAGCGCGGCACGTCGCGGCGGCGGCCGTGGCGATCCTCCAGCGCGTGCAGCCAGTGATTGAGTTCGACCGGTGCCAGCTCGGTGTCCAGCCCGACCGCCAGGTTGACGAACTCCGCACCGTCGAAGCCCACCGACGCGCTGCGGTAGGCCGGCGACACGTCGATGGCGCCGAAGCGCTGGCGCAGTTCCGCCAGCGCCGCGCGCAGGTGGCGCTGCGGTTCGAGATTGGAACCCAGGCTGAGATAGACGCGCGCCATTACTGCGGCCGCGCGCCGCGTTCGATACGCACGCCGACCGACTTCGCGCCACGCACCGCACCGGGCTTGGACAGCTTCAGGCGCACCCAGGCCACGCCGAACTCCTCGCGGATGATCGCCGCGCAGCGCTCGGCCAGCGTCTCCACCAGGCCGAAGCTCGATGCGCCCACGTAATCGATCAGCCGCTTGGACACGTCCTTGTAGTTGAGCGTCAGCGCGATGTCGTCGGTGGCCGCCGGCACGGTGTTGTCGAACGCCATCTCGATGTCGAACGCCAGCGTCTGGCGCACGCGGCGCTCCCAGTCATAGATGCCGATGACGGCGTCGATGCGCAGGTCTTCGATGAACACGATATCCATGGCGGCAGTCACTTCGGCGGAGTCGTACAGCGTCGGCGAGCCGGCGCGCGGATGCAAGCGCGCAGAGTGCCGCAGCGGCCGCCGTGCGATCATGCGCGGATGACCGCCTTCGCCACGCTGCCGCTGAAACCCGCCCTGCTCGCCAGCGTCGAGACGCTGGGCTATGCCGAGATGACGCCGGTGCAGGCACAAAGCCTGCCGCCGATGCTGGCCGGCCGCGACGTGATTGCGCAGGCGCAGACCGGCAGCGGCAAGACCGCCGCGTTCGGCCTGAGCCTGCTGCAGTCGCTGGACGCCGACACGATCCGGCTGCAGGCGCTGGTGCTGTGTCCCACCCGCGAGCTGGCCGATCAGGTCAGCAAGGCGCTGCGCAAGCTGGCGGCGAACATCCCCAACGTGAAGCTGCTGACCCTGTGCGGTGGCATGCCGCTGGGGCCGCAGCTGGCCTCGCTGACGCATGATCCGCACATCGTGGTGGGCACGCCCGGGCGCGTGCAGGAACATCTCAAGCGCGGCAGCCTGCACGGCGGCGGCATCCGCGTACTGGTGCTGGACGAGGCCGACCGCATGCTCGACATGGGCTTCAGCGAGGCGATCGACGACATCATCGGGCGTATCGCCAAACATCATCAGACACTGCTGTTCTCGGCCACCTGGCCGGAGGAAATCCGCGCGGTGAGTCAGCGCGTGCAGAAGGATCCGGTGATCGTCACAGTGGCGGCGCCGGTGGAGCAGCGGCCGGCGATCGAGCAGCAGTTCATCGAGCTGGAACCGTCACAGAAAATGGATGCGCTGGCGCAGCTGCTGGCCGGCGAGCGCGGCACCGGCTCCGATCGGAACCAGGCGCTGGTGTTCTGCAACATGCGCAAGGACGTCGACGCGGTGGCGCAGGAGCTCGACCGCCGCGGCTACTCCGCGCTGGCGCTGCACGGCGACATGGAGCAGCGCGACCGCGACGAGGTGCTGGTGCGCTTCGCCAACCACAGCTGCGCGGTGCTGGTGGCCACCGACGTGGCTGCGCGCGGGCTGGACATCGTGGCGCTGCCGCTGGTGCTGAGCTACGACATCGCCCACGATCCGGAAACCCACACGCACCGCATCGGTCGCACCGGACGCGCCGGCCAGACGGGGCTGGCGATCACCCTGTGCACGCCGCGCGAGCGGCCGAAGGCGGCCAACATCGAGGCGCTCGGCGGCGCAGCGCTGCCGTGGCGACCGCTGAAGATCGCCCCCGCGCGGAGCAAGACGCTGCAGCTGGCGCCGATGAAGACGCTGGTGATCGACGCCGGGCGGCAGGACAAGCTGCGCCCCGGTGACATCCTCGGCGCGCTCACCGGCGACGCCGGGCTCGACGCGAAGGACATCGGCAAGATCGACGTGTTCGCCACCCGCGCCTACGTGGCGATCAGCCGCGCACTGGCGAACAAGGCG
>JAJXTX010000321.1 GCA_021783385.1 Pseudomonadota bacterium | reverse complement strand
GCCGCCGTGCCGCCGGGCACGGATCGACTCCGGGCGCGCAGGCGCCGCCGCTCCAGCAGCCGGAACACCACCGGGATCACCAGCATCGACAGCAGCGGCGCGGTGATCATGCCGCCGACCATCGGTGCGGCGATGCTGCGCATCACCTCGGAGCCGGCACCGTGGCCGAACATGATCGGCAGCAGGCCGGCCAGGATCACCGCTACGGTCATCGCCTTCGGTCGCACGCGCTGCACCGCGCCCTCGCGGATAGCCTCGTTCAGCGACTCCTCGCTGCTCTCGCCAGCGGCGACACGGCGCTCCCACGCATGCCGCAGGTACAGCAGCATGATCACGCCGAACTCGGCCGACAGCCCGGCCAGCGCGATGAAGCCGATCATGGTCGCCACCGACACCGGCTGGCCCAGCAGCCACACCATCCAGACGCCGCCGATCAGCGCGAACGGCAGCGCCAGCATCACCAGTGCCGCCTCCGCCGCGCGCCGGAACACGCTCCAGATCAGCAGGAAGATGATCACCAGGGCGGCCGGCACCACCGTGCGCAGGCGCCGCTCGGCGCGCTGCAGCGACTCGTACTGGCCCGACCAGCCAACCGTGTAGCCGAGCGGCAGCGTCACCTCGCGCGCCACGGCGCGCTGCAGTGCAGCCACCGTGCCGCCCAGATTGCCGCTGGCGCTATTGACGTAGACATAGCTGACCAGCTCGCCGCCCTCGCTGGTCAGCATCGACGGCCCCGCCTGCACGCTGATATCGGCCACCGCATCCAGCGGCAGCTGCGCGCCGTCCGGCGCCAGTAGCGGCAGCCGGCGCAGCGCGCCCAGCGTCTGGCGGTCGATCCGCGGATAGCGCAGCACGATCGGAAAGCGCTCGCGCCCCTGCACCGTCTCGCCGATGGCGTCGCCGCCGACCGCGGTGGCGACCACCTCCTGCAGATCGGCCTGGGTCAGGCCGTAGCGTGCCGCCGCGTCGGGACGGATGTGCACGTCGACGTAGCGGCCACCACCGGCGCTGTTGTCGGTCGCCGCCGAGCTGACCCCGGGCACCGCCCCGGCGACCCGCGCGATCGTCGCGGACAGCCGTTGCAGCTCCACCGGATCGGGCCCGGACACCTTGATGCCGATCGGGCTCTTGATGCCGGTCGACTGCATCTCGACGCGATTGGCGATCGGCGGCACGAACAGGTTGGACAGGCCCGGCACCTGCACGGCACGGTCGAGTTCCGCCTCGACCTTCGCCATCGTCATGCCTGGCCGCCATTCACTGCGCGGCTTGAAGGTGATGGTGGTCTCGAACATGTTCAGCGGCGCCGTATCGGTGGCGGTTTCGGCGCGACCGGCCTTGCCGAACACGTGCGCCACCTCGGGCACGGTTTTCAGCATGCGGTCGGTCTGCTGCAGCAGCTGCGCCGCCTTGCCGGCCGACAGCGCGGTCAGCGAGGTCGGCATGTACAGCAGCGTACCCTCGCCCAGCGACGGCATGAACTCGCTGCCCAGACGCGACAGCGGAATCGCCGTCACGGCCAGCGCCAGCGCCGCCACCAGCAGCACCGGCAGCGGGCGCTCGAGTACACCATCGAGTACTGGCCGGTAGCCGGCAATCAGCCCGCGATTGACCGGATTGGCGTGCTCGGGGCGGATCCGTCCGCGCACCAGAAAGCCCATCAGCACCGGAATCAGGGTCACCGCCAGCGCCGCGGCCGCGGCCATCGCGTAGGTCTTGGTGAAAGCCAGCGGCGAGAACAGCTTGCCTTCCTGCCCCTGCAGCGCGAACACCGGCACGAACGACAGTGCGATCACCAGCAGGCTGACGAACAGCGCCGGCCCGACTTCGGCGGCCGAGGCGGCGATCACTTCCCAGCGTTCGGCGCCCTGCGGGTCATGGCCGTGTTCGGTGTTCCAGTGCTCGAGATGCTTGTGCGCGTTCTCGATCATCACCACCGCGGCGTCGACCATCGCGCCGATCGCGATCGCGATGCCGCCCAGCGACATGATGTTGGCGCTGACGCCCTGGTAGTACATCACGATGAACGCCGTCAGCACCGCCACCGGCAGTGTGATCACCGCGACCAGCGAGGAGCGCAGATGCCACAGGAACAGCGCGCACACCGCGGCCACCACCAGGAATTCCTCCAGCAGCTTCTCGCGCAGGTTGCTCACGGCTTCCCGGATCAGCGCGGAGCGATCGTAGGTGGGCACGATCTCGACCCCCTTGGGCAGCGTGCGCTGCAGTTCGACGAGGCGTGCCTTGACGGCGTCGATCGCCTTCAGCGCGTTCTTGCCCGAGCGCAGCAGCACCACGCCACCGACCACTTCGCCCTGCCCGTCCAGCTCGGCGATGCCCTGGCGCACGGTCGGCCCGCGCCGCACAGTGGCCACCGCGCCCAGCTGCACCGGCACGCCGTTGCTGCCGGTGCGGATCGGGATGCGTTCGAAATCGGCCTGCGTGCGCAGGTAGCCGATGCTCTTGACCATCAGGTCGGCCTCGCCCTGCTCGATCACCGAGCCGCCGGTGGCGCCGTTGGCGGCACGCACCGCAGCCACCACCTGCGGCACGGTGAGCCCGTAGCCGGCGAGCTTCAGCGGGTCGACCACGATCTGCCAGCCGCGCACCTGGCCACCGATGCTGGCGATCTCGGCGATATCCGGCACGGTCTTCAGGCGGTAGCGCAGATACCAGTCCTGCAGCGCGCGCAGCTGGCCGGTATCGAGCGTGCCGCTGCGGTCGACCAGCGCATATTCGTAGACCCAGCCGAGCCCGGTTGCATCCGGTCCCATGGCCGGATTGACGCCGCGCGGCAGGCGGTCACGCACCTGGCTGAGGTACTCCAGCACGCGCGAACGCGCCCAGTACAGGTCGGTGCCGTCGTGGAAGATCACGTACACGAACGAGACGCCGAAGGCCGAATAGGCGCGCACCGCCTTGACCCCGGGCACCGACAGCATGGTGGTGCTCACCGGATAGGTGACCTGGTCCTCGATCACCTGCGGCGCCTGGCCGGGCCAGCTGGTCTGCACGACCACCTGGGTATCGGAAAGGTCGGGCAGCGCATCCAGCGGCATGTGCAACCCGGCCCATGCGCCCCAGCCGGCCAGCAGCAGCGCGCCGATCAGCACCAGCAGGCGGTTGCGGATGGC
>JAJXTX010000043.1 GCA_021783385.1 Pseudomonadota bacterium | reverse complement strand
GGCAGCTCGCGCGCAAACGGGCCGTCGGCGCCGAGCAGCTCGCCGACGTCGTCGGCAGCCGCCTGATCGAATCCCGTCATCCGCGCAGTATCGCCCAGCGCGTGCGGGCGGCAAACCGCGGCGGCGAAACCCTGCCGATGACGCTGTAACCCAGAGTCCAGATGTGCGCCATGACCATACATTGTGGCAGCAGGCTTGCGACCGCCATCGATCCTGCATGGACGGCCACAAGCTGACCTGCACCGCCTTCGCGAGCCACCTTTCGAGGCGAAATAGATCGCATCGCTCCCATGTTGCCTTTTGACATCGTTGCACTCCATTTCTTGGTGGGCATGTGTGCCGGGTACGCCAGCTGGCGATGCGCGGCGCGCACTGGCCGTGATCGAAGCCGCGGTGGAGATCGGCCTGTGCCGAGGCTCGCGGGACTGTCCCTTTCCGGCTATGCCGGAAATACATTGTCTGCGACGGACGGCCGGATGATGGGAGCGCTCCAGCGCAAGCTTTTTAGTCATAATATGCTCGGCCAGCAGGGGGCCGGCATCACTCGCCCGACGCGGCTCGCCAGCTGCATCCACCGGAATGAAACCTCTCGATGAGTCCCTCCAATATCCCGGAGTCGAAAATGCGTACATTGCCGTCACTGCGTATCCTGCTGTGCGAGGACGAGGAACTGATACGCATGCTGCTGACCGATACGCTTTCGCATAATGGGCATCGCGTTCTTGAAGCCTCTTCCGCGAAGGCGGCGCTGCAGCACGATCTCGATAGCATCGACCTGCTGATCACCGATATCGGCTTGCCCGATGGCTCGGGGGTCGAGCTGGCGTGCGCGGCGCGGATTCGCCGTCCGAACCTGCCGGTGATTTACGCCACCGGGCATGTGGATCACGGACTGACGCTGGACGCGCACTCGGCGGCGGTGATCAAGCCCTACGGGGCCGAACAACTTTTCGGGGCGATACAGCGGGTGATAGGCGCCTCAGCCTCGCACTGAAGCCGTTACAGCGAGATCCGCATTGGATGAACGACGCGCCCGCGCGATCATTCGCGGATGCGTCCCCGACGGTTTTTGCGCCAGATGGCAACGATAAGCAGGGTGAAGGCGACAAGCCGTATCAGATAAGCCACGCTGCTGTCTTCTTTGTAAATGTTCGCCATGACTACGATGATCTGAGTAAAGGCAAGCAGTCCAAAGCTGATCGCAAAAGCCAGGAACAACGAATCGGCGGTTCGCTTCCAGAAGCGCAGGAAGAACAGGCTGCACAGGGCCAGACCAAAAACGACGGCACCGGAGAGAACGTTGGTCAACATGCTGTTCACTCTTCCGCCCCGTTCCAGATGAAACCGAAAAGCAAGGTGCACACCGCCGCCAGCGAAAGCAACAGGCGCGGGATCGCCAGGTCGGGAAGATAGACGAGCAGATCGAGCACCAGCAAGAGATTGTTCGCCGCCAGCAGCCAGAAACAGGCAGCACTCCAAAACAGCAGCCCGTTGGGAGCGCGCCGGAAACTGCGGCTGAGCATGTACGCGCAGATCACGCTTGCCACGAAGCAAAGCAGGTAAACGGCGGGGGCGAAATACTGGGTCACCTAGTCTTTCCTGAACTTGAAGGCGTCTGCAAACGCGGCGATGCTTCCCGACTGGGCGCGCACGATAATCCGGCGCACCACGTGAGGCGACTGCATATAAAGGGTGGCCGTCGCCATCACCAACTGGTGGAGATCCGCCGAGACCGGTCCGTAGCGGACACATTGGCGGGATTCAGGCACCAGCAGGCCGGCGGCGTTGAGATTGTCGATCGCCTGGTTCACCACCAGTTCGCTGGCGCGCAATGCGGCGACCATCTCCGGGTTCGTCCAGCAGCGCGTGGCGTCATCCGCCAATAGCAACAGCAGTTCCAACGACCAGATCGACCGGAATGTCGAGCGCAGGAATTCCGATACATTCTTCTCTACCAGCATTACCGTGTGTGCCCCTTGATGCCTGAGCGTCCGCGCGGATGTGGCCCGAGCCGGGTCGGGCGAACGCCCTGACGTGCGAGCATGGGATGGTACGCCTCGGGTCGCCGCCGTCCAAGACAAGCGGTGCCGCAGGAGCGCCTCGAAATCATGCGCCCGCGCACAGATTCGAACCCTGGCGAACTTTGTAAGTTGGCGTATCGGCGTCGCCACGAATTTTCACGCGCTTTTCACAAGAGAAAAGCGCCAGTTGGATCTCCAACGAGAGGGCGTTGAGCCCGCCACATTCGTAGGTCATGATGCGCGGAAGGTAGCGTGCTTCCAGGGGTGGCTGCAGCATGCGCGATCGATCGACTGCCTATCGATGCAAGGGCCGCCGCCCATCGCCAGAGAGGGAGATGCCATCGGACTTATCTGGCAAGGATGCCGTGGCCTTGGCCGACTGGTCGACAGCCCTGATGCAACCGCCCCGACTTTGGCGCCACACCCTTCGCTCGGCCGTTGTGCCCGGGCACCACATTGCGAGTACCTCTGATGTCGATAACGGAATCCGCAGTTGACAACGACACCGGCCGGGAATTTCTGGATCATCGCGAGTTGATCGCCGCATTTCGGCGCCTGCGCCGCGGTGACTTCCGCGTTCGCTTGCCCGACGATCTCACCGGACAGGACGCCGAGCTGGCGCAGCTGTTCAATGAAGTGGTCGGCCTCAATGAGCAGATGGCGCAGGAGTTTCAGCGCCTCTCGATAGTGGTCGGCAAGGAGGGCAAGATCACCCAGCGCGGACGCGTCAACAACGCCACCGGCGGCTGGGAAAGTGCGATCCACGCGGTGAACGAACTGATCGACGACATGGTGCAGCCCACCGCCGAAGTGGCCCGCGTGATCGGCGCGGTGGCCAAGGGTGATCTGTCGCAGTCGATGACGGTGGAAATCGACGGCCGTCCGCTGCGCGGCGAGTTCCTGCGCATCGGCAAGGTGGTGAACACCATGGTCGAACAGCTCGCCTCGTTCGCCTCCGAGGTGACCCGCGTGGCGCGCGAAGTCGGCACCGAAGGCAAGCTTGGCGGCCAGGCCACGGTGAAAGGCGTAGCGGGCACATGGAAGGACCTTACCGACAACGTCAACGCGATGGCCACCAACCTCACCGGGCAGGTGCGCAACATCGCCGAGGTGACCACCGCGGTGGCGTCGGGCGACTTGTCCAAGAAAATCACCGTGGAGGTGAAAGGCGAAATCCTCGAGCTGAAGAACACCATCAACGTGATGGTCGATCAGCTCAACTCGTTCGCCTCGGAAGTGACCCGCGTGGCGCGCGAGGTCGGCACCGAAGGCAAGCTCGGCGGCCAGGCGCGCGTGCCCGGCTTGGCCGGTTCCTGGGCCGATCTCACCGACAACGTCAACGCGATGGCCGGCAACCTCACCGTGCAGCTGCGCGACGTGTCGAAGGTCGCCACCGCGATCGCCACCGGCGACCTGACCCAGAAGATCACCGTCGACGTGAAGGGGGAAATCCTCCAGATCAAGGACGTGATCAACACCATGGTGGACCAGCTGAACGGTTTCGCCTCCGAGGTCACCCGCGTGGCACGCGAGGTCGGCACCGAAGGCAAGCTCGGGGGTCAGGCACAGGTCCCCGGCGTCGCAGGTACCTGGAAGGATCTGACCGACAACGTCAACCTGATGGCCGACAACCTCACCGGCCAGGTGCGCAACATCGCCGAAGTCACCACCGCGGTGGCCTCCGGCGATCTGTCGAAAAAGATCACGGTGGATGTCAAGGGCGAAATCCTCGAACTGAAAAACACCATCAACGTGATGGTCGATCAGTTGAACGGCTTCGCCTCCGAAGTGACCCGCGTGGCACGCGAAGTGGGTACCGAAGGCAAGCTCGGCGGCCAGGCCCAGGTACCCGGGGTGGCAGGTACCTGGAAGGATCTGACCGACAACGTGAACCTGATGGCGGCCAACCTCACCGGCCAGGTGCGCAATATCGCCGAGGTGACCACTGCGGTGGCACGCGGCGATCTGTCCAAGAAGATCACGGTGGAGGTCAAGGGCGAGATTCTGGAGCTGAAAGACACCATCAACGTGATGGTCGATCAGTTGAACGGCTTCGCCTCCGAAGTGACCCGCGTGGCACGCGAAGTCGGTTCCGAAGGCAAGCTCGGCGGTCAGGCGCGGGTGGAAGGCGTCGGCGGCACGTGGAAGGATCTGACCGACAACGTCAACCTGATGGCCGGCAACCTCACCGGTCAGGTGCGCAACATCGCCGAGGTAACCACCGCGGTGGCGCGGGGCGACCTTTCCAAGAAGATCACGGTGGACGTGAAGGGCGAAATTCTCGAGCTGAAGGACACCATCAACGTGATGGTCGATCAGCTCAACTCGTTCGCCTCGGAAGTGACCCGCGTGGCGCGCGAAGTCGGCTCCGAAGGCAAACTCGGCGGTCAGGCGCAGGTGATCGGCGTGGGCGGCACGTGGAAGGATCTCACCGACAACGTCAACGCGATGGCAGCCAACCTCACCGGCCAGGTGCGCAACATCGCCGAGGTGACCACCGCGGTGGCATTGGGCGATCTGTCCAAGAAGATCACCGTGGACGTGAAAGGCGAGATCCTTGAGCTGAAGAACACCATCAATACCATGGTCGACCAGCTCAACTCGTTCGCCTCGGAAGTGACCCGCGTGGCGCGCGAGGTCGGTACCGAAGGCAAGCTCGGCGGCCAGGCACAGGTGCGCGGCGTGGCCGGTACCTGGAAGGATCTCACCGACAACGTCAACCTGATGGCCGACAATCTCACCGGCCAGGTGCGCAACATCGCCGACGTGACCACCGCGGTGGCGCGCGGCGATCTGTCCAAGAAGATCACGGTGGACGTCAAGGGTGAGATCCTGGCACTGAAAGACACCATCAACGTGATGGTCGACCAGCTCAACTCGTTCGCCTCCGAAGTGACCCGTGTGGCGCGCGAAGTCGGCACCGAAGGCAAGCTCGGCGGCCAGGCGCAGGTGCCCGGCGTAGGCGGTACCTGGAAGGATCTCACCGACAACGTCAACCTGATGGCGACCAACCTCACCAACCAGGTGCGCGGCATCGCCGACGTGGTCACCGCGGTGGCGCAGGGCAACCTGAAGCGCAAGCTGGCGGTGGATGCCAAGGGCGAGATCGCCGCGCTGGCCGACACCTTCAACGGCATGATCGAGACGCTCGCGACCTTCGCCGACCAGGTCACCAACATGGCGCGCGAAGTCGGCATCGAGGGCAAGCTCGGCGGCCAGGCGCGGGTACCCGGCGCGGCGGGCCTGTGGCGCGACCTGACCGACAACGTCAACCAGCTCGCCGCCAACCTCACCAACCAGGTGCGCTCGATCGCCGAAGTGGCCACCGCGGTGACCAAAGGCGACCTCTCCCGCTCGATCGCGGTCGAAGCGTCCGGCGAAATGGCGTCGCTGAAGGACAACATCAACGAGATGATCCGCAACCTCAAGGACCAGACCTTGAAGAACGCGGAGCAGGACTGGCTGAAAACCAACCTCGCCCGGTTTTCGCGCATGCTGCAGGGTGAGCGCGATCTGGCCACCGTGTCCAACCTGATCATGTCCGAGCTGGCGCCGCTGGTGAATGCGCAGTACGGCGTGTTCTACGTGGCGCGCCGCGAGGACCACGAGACCGTGCTCGACCTCGTCGCCAGCTACGGCGCCGAGAGCAAGGACATGCTCAAGCCCATGTTCAAGCTGCGCGAAGGCCTGATCGGCCAGTGCGCGGCCGACAAGCGCGCCATGCTGTTGTCCGACGTGCCCGGCGAGTTCATCCGCATCGGATCGGGTCTGGGCCACGCCGCACCGGCCAGTGTCACGGTGCTTCCGGCGCTGTTCGAAGACGACGTGAAAGCGGTGATCGAGCTGGCCTCGTTCAACAGCTTCAACGAAACCCACCAGAGCTTTCTCGACCAGTTGATGGAATCGGTCGGCATCGTGCTCAACACGATTGCCGCGACCATGCGCACCGAAGGCCTGCTCAAGCAGTCGCAGCTGCTGACGCAGGAACTACAGGCGCGCCAGACCGAACTCACCACCAAGCAGGAGGAGCTGCACGTCACCAACGAGGAACTGAAGGAAAAGGCGCAGCTGCTGGAGAACGAAAAGAAACAGGTGGAAGCGAAGAACTTCGAAATCGACATGGCCCGCCGCGCGGTGGAGGAAAAAGCCGAACAGCTGGCCCTCACCTCCAAGTACAAGTCCGAGTTCCTGGCCAACATGAGCCACGAATTGCGCACTCCGCTGAACTCGCTGCTGATCCTGTCCCGCCTGCTGGCCGACAACCCGCACGGCAACCTCAACGAAAAGCAGATCGAGTTCGCGCGCACCATCCATTCGGCCGGCTCCGATCTGCTCAATCTGATCAACGACATCCTCGACTTGTCGAAGATCGAATCGGGCACCGTGTCGATCGAAATCGCCGACATGCCGCTCAGCGGCCTCAAGCAGCACATGGAGCGTACCTTCCGCCAGCTGGCGGCCGACAAGAACCTGCAATTCAGCGTGGAGTTCGACAGCGCACTGCCAGGCTCCATCCGCACCGACGAGAAACGCCTGCAGCAGGTGGTGCTGAACCTGCTTTCCAACGCCTTCAAGTTCACCGCCAGCGGCAGCGTGACGCTCGCCGTGAACCATGTGACCAGCGGCTGGAGCGCCCACCATCCGGTACTGCGCGACGCGCGGCACGCGATCGCCATCGCCGTGACCGACACGGGCATCGGCATTCCGAAGGAGAAGCAGAAGCTGATCTTCGAAGCGTTCCAGCAGGCCGATGGCACCACCAGCCGCAAGTACGGCGGCACCGGCCTGGGATTGTCGATCAGCCGCGAGATCGCTCGCCTCCTCGGCGGCGAACTGCAGGTGCATTCCACCTTGGGCCAGGGTTCCACGTTCACCCTGTTCATGCCGCTGGAAGCGGTCACGCCGGTGGCGCTGCCGACCAGGTTCGGCAGCGCGCGCTACGACAACAGCGGCGCAACGATACCCAACGCGCTGGCCAACCACATGGAAGTGACCGACGATCGCGAAACACTGGGCGATTCGCCATTTGTACTGATCGTCGAGGACGATCCCGCGTTTGCCGCCATCCTGCTGGACATTGCCCGCGGAGCCGGTCTCAAGGGCGTAGTGGTTACCGCCGGCGCGGGCACGCTGGCGCTGGCGCGCAAGCTGCAGCCGCACGTGATCACGCTGGATCTTGGCCTCTCCGACATCGACGGGCTGGTGCTGCTGGATCTGCTCAAGCACGATCCGCGGACTATGCACATACCGGTCCAGGTGATCTCCGGCGCCGAAAAACTTCGCTCGGCGCTCGCGCTGGGCGCGCTTGGCGTCACCGAAAAGCCCGCCACCTCGAATCAGCTGGCCGGCGTGTTCGCCGAGCTGGCGCGCCACGCGCGCGATGCGCTCGTCAACCGGCCGGACACCGTTGCCCCGGTGTCCGATGATCCCGCTACTGCGCTGCACGCGATGCCTGAGCTGGCGGGCGCGAAAATCCTCATCGTCGATGACGATATCCGCAATATCTATTCGCTGACCAGCGTGCTGGAAAGCTATGGCGTGGAGGTGCTGCATGCCGAAACCGGCCGCGATGGCATCGCCCTGCTGGAGAAGAATCCAGACATTGGCGTGGCGCTGATCGACATCATGATGCCGGAGATGGACGGCTACGAAACAATGCAGCAGATCCGTGCACGACCCACCATCGCCAACGTGCCGCTGATCGCCGTGACCGCCAAGGCGATGAAGGGCGATCGCCAGAAATGTCTGGACGCAGGCGCCTCGGACTACATCGCCAAGCCGGTCGACATCGACCTGCTGCTGGCCCTGGTGCGCGTCGGGGTGGCTCACTCACCGGGCCGCACGTCGATCGGGGAAGCTTGATCATGCTTTCCGAAATGCTGTCAACCGGCACCCATGCCGCGCACGGCAGTCGCCAGGCGCCGCCTGACGCGCACGAGCGGGCACACATCCTGGTCGTCGATGACGACGAGCACAACCTGCTGGCCATCCAGACCGTGCTGGACGACATTGGCGACGTGGTCTTGGCCAGGTCCGGCGAGGATGCGCTGCGTCACCTGCTCAAGGGGGAGTTCGCGGTCATTCTGCTGGACGTCTACATGCCAGGCATGGACGGCTACGAAACCGCGCGCATCATCCGCGGTCGCGAGCAGACCAAGCGCATTCCGATCATCTTTCTTTCGGCAATCAACAAGGAACACGAACACCTGATGCGCGGCTATTCGATGGGCGCCGTCGATTACGTGTTCAAGCCGGTCGAACCGATCGTACTGCGCTCCAAGGCAGCGGTATTCGTCGACCTGTTTCAGATGACGCGCGAAATCCGGCGCAAGGCGTGGCAGGAGCAGCAGCTGCTCGACGCCAACCTGCGCGCGAATGCCGAGCTGTTGCTCGCCGAGCAGGAGTTGCGCCGCTCGGAACAGCGTCAGGCTGTCATCATCGAATCACTGCCGATCATCCTCTACCTCGAAGATCCGCAAGCCTCGCCGCGCATTCCCAAATTCATCACCGGCAATTTCCGCTCGCTCACGGGATTCGACTTCAAGGAAGTTCTCGCCACGCCCACCCTGTGGCGCGATCGCCTGCACCCGGATGATCGCGAGCGGGTGATCGCCATTTTCGAGGGCGCTCGCGATGGTCGCGGCTATTCGGTGGAATATCGCTGGTTGTGTGCCAACGGAACCTACAAGCACTTTCTCGATCATGCGGTGCTGCTGCGTGACGGCGTGAGCGGCGCGGCGGAATACGCCGGCACCCTGCTCGACGTCACCGAGCGCAAGGAACTCGAATCGCAGCTTCTGCACGTACGCAAGATGGATGCCATCGGTCAGCTCAGCGGCGGCATCGCGCACGACTTCAACAACCTGCTCGCCGCCATCCTCAGCGGGCTGGAGTTGCTGGAACGGCGCGCCCGGCTCGCACCGGAACATCGCCCGATCCTCGACATGACCCGGCACGCGGCACAGCAGGGCAGCGAGGTGGTCTCGCGCCTGCTGGCGTTCGCACGCAAACAAAACCTGGAGCCAGCGAGCGTCGAGCTGCACGCGCTCTCCAGCGCGGTCAACCAGCTGTTGGCGCACACGCTGGGCGGCCTGGTGAGGCTGGAGTGGGATCTGCCTGCCGACCTGTGGTGGCCCTACGTCGACGAAGCGCAGCTGGAACTGACCCTGATGAACCTCGCCATCAACGCGCGCGACGCCATGCCCGAGGGCGGCACCATCCGCATAAGCGGCCGCAACGCGACGGTCGACGGCGAGGACGAAACCGGCCTGACCGCAGGGGATTACGTGGTGGTGTCGGTGGCCGATACCGGTTGCGGCATTCCGGCCGACCTGCTGGACCGTGTGACCGAACCGTTCTTCACCACCAAGGCAGTGGGCAAGGGCACTGGGCTCGGGCTCAGCATGGTCTATGGTTTTGCGCAGCAGTCGGGGGGTACCTTGCGCATCGAAAGCGAGCTGGGTCGCGGCACCTGCATGGCGATCTGGCTGCCGCGCGCGCCGGTGACGAGTGCCCTTGCCGCTGCGGAGACTGGCGTCGATGCGGCCGAGGAGGCTGCCCCACGACCGCGAAATATTCTGCTGGTGGACGATCACGAAGGCGTGCGTATGGCGACCGCCGCACTGCTTTCCGATCTGGGCCACCACGTCACAACTGCAGCCGACGGCGCCCAGGTGGTCGAGTTGCAGCACCAGGGTCTCGCCGAGATCGACCTTGTCGTGAGCGATTATGCGATGCCGCTGATTTCGGGCACGGAGGTGATTCGGCGACTGCGCATCGACAAGCCGCAGCTGCCTGCCGTGATCATTACCGGCTATGCCGAAACCGATGTGGTCAACGGGGCGCCGGACGGGGTGATCATCCTTACCAAGCCGTTTACACCGGCACGTTTGCAGGAAGCCATCGCTGCGGCAGACCGCTGGCCCGGCAACTCAAGCCACCCGGGCTAGCCGCATGACCGGCGCCGACATGCTTGTCAAACGACGCCAGGCGCGATGGAGATGAATTCCGCGCCTCGCCTCAGTAGCGCGGAATGCCCGGCTTGTGGCAGGTCTGCACCCACTTGCCGGCGGTGACGGCGCCGGCCGGGTCGCCGGCCTGCAGGCGCATCTCGACGATGGTCTGCCAGTTGCGCGCGCACAGCGGGCCGAGTCTGGGGCCGAGCGACCACGACTGGTGGGCGAGCTTTTCCGCGGTGGCGAAATCGCGCAGCCGCACGGCGACCTCGGCGCGATCCTGCAGCAGGTCGGGCGAGTCGGGGCTGAGCCGGAGCGCCTGATCGAGCTTGGCGGCGGCCGCGGCGTACTGGCCGACACGCTCGTCCTGGCGAGCCGCATCCAGTAGCGCGGTGACGCCGGGATCACGCAGCGGGTTCACGCTGATCACCGATTGCTCGCGCGCGCCGGCGGCGCGAATCGCGGCCACCATCTCGGTAGTCGTCGGCATCGTCGGACGCGGGGGCGGCGCGGGCTTGGGCGCAAACAGGCTGCAGGCATCGAGCAGGGCGACGACGAACAGCAGGCACGGCAGGCGCAAGCGCCGGGTACGGGATGACAGCATGCTCAGTTCCGGATCGGGGTGGCGGCAGGTGCGGACGCTGCGCTGGCGCCCGCCGCGGGGGTGGCGTTGCCGCCGCCGAACAGGTTCTGCACACCTTGCCAGAAGCAGCCTTCGGTGTCCGTCGACAGCGTGCCGACGACTACCGGAAACTGGCGTGCGCCCTGGCACTGCGGTTCGGTGCGCTTGCCGTCGGCCGGGTTGATCCAGGCCATTTCCAGGCCTTCACCCGGGCTGGCCGACAGCGGCCGCGTGGGCAGCTTGGCGAACAGCGCGCGCCACGCGCGCAGCGCGCCGCTGGCGCCGAACAGCGTGGTCGGCTTGTTGTCGTCGCGGCCCATCCAGAACACCGCCAGATGCTCGCCGGTGAAGCCGGCAAACCAGCTGTCGCGCAGGTCATTGCTGGTGCCGGTCTTGCCGGCGGCGTGCAGCCAGGCCAGGCCGGAATTGCCGATGGCGCTGGCGGTGCCGTACAGCGCCACCTGCTGCATCGCCCAGGTGACCTGTCGCACTGCGGACTGGTATTCGCCGCTGCCGCCCTGCACCTGGTAGCGCTTGATCGTGCGGCCGTTGCCGTCGAGCACGCCGCGCACCGCCACCAGCGGCAGCGCGTGGCCGTCCGATGCGAGGTATTCGTACAGGTGCGCCACCTGGAACGGCGACAGGTCAAGCGCGCCGATCAGCAGCGACGGGCTGGGGTTGACGTCGGTGAGGCCGAACGATTCCAGGAACGCCCGGATCCGCGGCAGCCCGATCGCCAGCCCGAGGTGGATGGTGGCGAGGTTCCACGAATGCGCCAGCGCGTCGACCATCGGCAGCTGGCCGTGGCTCTGGTTGTCGTCGTTGTGCGGCGTCCACACGCTGCCGTCCGGCTGGCGCAGGCTGACCGGGCTGTCGTCGAGCAGGCTGGCGAGATTCCAGCGATCCGGCTGGGTCAGTGCCACCAGGTAGACGAACGGCTTGATGGTCGAGCCGATCGGCCGCTGCGCGTCGAGCGCGCGGTTGAAGCCCTGGTCACCCGGCAGCTTGCTGCCGACCACCGCCAGCACGCTGCCGGTATGCGCGTCGGTGACCACCGCAGCCGCCTGCACGCCGTTGGCGCGCTTGCCCAGGCCCTGCAGCGTGCTGCTGATCGCCTGCTCGGTGTACAGCTGCGCGGCCGGGTCGAGCGTGGTGAAGATCGACAGGTTGCCCGCGCGCAGCGTGGCGTCGTCGAAGTCGGCGGTGATCTGCTGGCGCACCAGCTGCATGAAGGCGGGGAAGCGGTTGTGCGGCAGCTGGCCGTTGCTGATCACGTCCAGCGGCGCGGCCTGCGCCGCGTTGGTCTGCGCGGCGGTGAGCAGACCGGTGTTGGCGAACTCCTGCAGCACCAGGTTGCGCCGGGCCAGCGCGCGCGCCGGGGCGCGGCGCGGGTCGTAATAGCTCGGCCCCTTGACCATGCCGACCAGCAGCGCTATCTCCTGCGGCCGCAGGTCCTGCAGGCGGCGGCCGAAGTAGAACTCCGAGGCCGCCGCGAAGCCGTGCACCGCCTGGTCGCCCTGCTGGCCGAGAAACACGTCGTTGACGTAGGCCTCCAGAATCCGGCCCTTGCTGTAGTGCGCCTCCAGCAGGATCGACATCAGCGCTTCGTTGAATTTGCGCGTGTAGGTCTGGTCGCGGTCGAGGAACAGGTCGCGCACCAGCTGCTGGGTCAGGGTGGAGCCGCCCTGCACCGTGTGGCCGGCGCGCAGGTTGGCGAAGGCGGCGCGCAGGATGGCACCGAAGTCGATCCCGATGTGGTGCTTGAAGTCGCGATCCTCCACCGCCTGCAGGCCGCTCAGCAGCAGCGGCGGCACGTCGGCCAGCGCCACCACGCGGCGATCCTCCTGCTGGGCGCCATACAGCGTGGCGATGCGCGCCGGATCAAGATGGGTCAGCGTGATCGGCTTGTCGCTGGCCGCGTCCTGCACCGACTGCACGATGCCGTTGCCGAGCGTCACGCGGATGCGCCTGGGCAGCTCGCCACCGTCGGGGCCGGCGTAACCGCGCGAGGCGATCGTGTAGTGCATGCCCTGCCTGACCCAGCTGCCGGGCACCTGGCCGTGGCCGTCGTTGCTGTAGCCGGCGAAGGTCAGCTCCAGCTCCAGCGCGGCCGGTGTCATCGGCTTGCCCGCGCTCAGCGGCAGCGGGCGCGCATAGACGCGCGTGGGCACCGCGAACACCAGGTCGCTGAAACGATCCTGCACGCGCTTGTTCAGCACCAGCGTGTACGGCAGCAGGAAGCCGAACAGCAGGCCCATGCCGATCCAGAACGGAATGCGCAGCCACGGCCACGAGCGGCGCGCGAGCGAACGGGTACGGGTCAGGAAAGGCAACGTGGGCAAATCCGGCAAACGGGAGGAACGATCATAGGGCCTGCATACCGGCGCGCAAATGAATGCGGCAGGCGCGCGCAGGGCAAAACGCGGGCAAAGCAACGGCCTGCCCTGTAGGAGCGCACCCTGTGCGCGATGGCCTTATGCACCAACTGGACCAGCGCCATCGCGCACAGGGTGCGCTCCTACGGGGTCGGCACCCACATCGCAGGTTCGGGCCGGAACGGGCGCGGATGGATGCCGAGCACGCGCTGCAGTTCGCCGTTGTCGGCCAGCAGATCCGCCTCCAGCCGCTGCAGCGGCCCGCGCAGCTGCGGCAGCGCGCGCTGGCCCAGCCGCAGCAGCCACGCCGGCAGCGGCAGCGGCACGGTGGCCTGTGGCAGGCTGCGGCGCACCCGCGCAAACATCTCCGCGGCCGGCAGGCGCTCGCCGCCACCGATCGCCAGCACGCGTCCGGCCGAGGCCGGGCACGCCATCGCCGCCAGCACGGCCTGCGCGATGTCGTCGGCATGCACCGGCTGGCGCAGCCCGCGACCGGCCGGCAACGGAAACAGGTGCGTGCGCATCGCGCGCCGCGCGATCGGGGTGAGGCTCTTGTCCAGACCCGCGCCGTAGACCAGGGTTGGCCGCAGTATCGTCCACGCGCAGCCATGCCGAGCGCAGGCGTGCGCCAGCGCCTGCTCGCCGTCGCGCAGCTGGCGCGCGATGGCGCGCTCGGCCGGCACGCTGGACTCGCGCTTGCTCTCGGCGCTCATCGAACTGGTGGCGATCACCCGCGGCGCCTGCGTCAGCGGCGCCGCGGCCAGCCATTCGGCCAGCGCCTGCAGCGGGCCGAAACTGAGGATCGCCGACAGCGGCGGCAGCTCGGGCACGCGGTCCGGCAACTGGCCGCGCATCCAGCGCACGCCGGCAGGCTGCAAGCGCGGGTGGCGACTCAGCGCCAGCACCGGTTCGCCGCCGGCCAGCAGCCGCGGCAGAAGAAAGTGGCCGATCTGGCTGCTGCCGCCGATCACCAGCACCGTCATGCGCGACTCACGGACCGTCCTGCAGCCGCGCCGTGAGGTCGATCACGCGCGGATGATTCGGCGCCAGCTTGCGCGCATGCGCCAGCGACTGCGCCGCGTCGATGCGGTCGCC